>DJXY01000166.1 GCA_002449915.1 Oribacterium sp. UBA6992 | reverse complement strand
AGACCGCTCCATGCCCGATGGCTAAACCTTCAGGAATTTCAAAAAAGAACCGGCAGCCGGAATCTCCGACTGCCGGAAAATCCTCAAAAATTACTCTGCAAGCTCAGTGTAAGTGAAATAGTAGCCCTGGAACGGCTTACGAACGTAACCATCCTTTAACTTCTCACTTGCCACATAATCCTCATGTCTCCAGTAAACCGGGATAACAGGCAGATCTTCGGCGATCTTCTGCTCACACTGTACAAAGATCTGCTCACGCTTCTCAGCATCCTTTTCGGTCTTGGTAGAAGCGATCAGTGCATCATAGTCCGGATTAGCATAACCTGTATGGTTGTTACCATTGCCTGACTCCATAAGCTCAAGATCGGTCAGCGGATCATTGTAATCCGGGCCCCATCCGCCCATGCAGAAGTCAAAGTTCAGAGAGTTACGACGAGCTCTCCACTCGGTGATGGTCAGCACCTCGATGTTAATGTTGATGCCCAGGTTCTGACGCAGCTGCTCCTGGATTACCTGAGAGAGAAGCTCATTCTGCGTACCTTCACTGGTCATCAGGCTGATCTTGACCTGAGAAGCATCGGTATATCCAAGATCCTTAAGTGCAGCATCCAGATATTCCTTTGCCTTGGCTGTATCCGCATTGGCATCATACAGTCCCTTGCCGCCGTTAGCTGCAACAACCGCATCCGCAAAGGTATCCGTCTTAACACCGGAAATACCAAGTGACAGAGCCTTTGGAACCTCATTGTCGTTCTTAAATACAGTATCGATCAGCTGCTGACGATCCAAAGCAGCAGAAACCGCATGACGGAGATTTACAGAACGGAAATCCGAGCTGTCTGTCGTATTCATCCACATGAAGTAGCTGTAGCCGCCGACATAAGAGCTTACCTCAAAGTCATCTGCGCGGAATGCATCTCTCTGCTCGCCGGTCACATCCATCATATCCAGCTCACCACCAAGGAACGCATTGTACTTGGTGTTGGTGTCGGAATACTTCACAAAGTTGATCTCGTTAACCTGAACATTGTCTGCATCTCTCCAGAGCGGATTTTTCTCAAGAGTTACACGGTTCTCCGTTACCCACTCGCTCATGTAGAACGGACCATTGTAAAGCAGGTTCTCCGGGCTCTTGCCGTACTGCTCTGCACCAACCTGCTCATAGAACGGCTGATAAATCGGTGCCATAACCTCAAACTTCAGATACTGAAGCAGGTATGGTACATAGTTCTCAAGCTCGATCTCGAGGGTATAATCATCAACGGCCTTCATGCCGACATCCTCAAGCTTCACTTCCTCAGTAGAAGCTCCGGACTTGTAATCATAATATTTCTGCGCATTCTTAAAGATGGTTGCGAATGCATAGTACTCTGCTGCATTCTGCGGGTTCAGGAGCTCACTCCAGCCAAATACAAAGTCCTTGGCTGTAACCGGTGCAACTTCCTTACCGGTGCTGTCTACCCACTTGGCATCCTTTCTTAAATGGAAGGTCCACTTCATACCATCATCAGAAGACTCCCAGGACTCTGCTGCTGCCGGCACAATATTGTTGTTGGCATCCAGCTTGACAAGTCCATCCCAGCAGTGACGAGCTACCGAGAACTCATTGTTATAGGTCATGAGAATCGGATTCATTACAGAAATAGTGGTAACTTCCGCAGTAATAGAACCAGGTTTGGAGGTACCAGGATAAATGCCCTTTCCTTCATTAGGATTCTGGAAAGCAGCACGTGCCATCGCTGCCTGATCCTCTGAAGCTTCTGCAACGCTTCCGCCCTCTGCTGCCGCTGTCGACTCTACAGCCGCTCCTGTAGTCTCTGCTGCTCCGGTGCTGCTGCTACTGCTGCCGCTGGAACCGCAAGCCGCGAGGGAAAGTGCCATGGTCATCGCGAGGGCGATGGATAAAGCTCTTTTTTTCATAAAACCTCTCCTTCTACTTTGTAAAATACGCAATGCAATATCGATCCTTCCTGACGATTCCTTCCATTCATTACCACATATGAAAACGACAATCCGCTGTCAGTTCCTATACATACATGACAGCCAACCCCGGCATGTCCGTATGCAGGAGTCCGGTATGTGCATCCGGTTTACCAGTTTAGTACATTGAAGTACAATATACTAAAATGAGTGGCCGCAAACGCACCAGCCGCCAGGGCATCCGCCGTAACTGCTGAAACATGCATTCCGGTCACATCCTTCCGCACAAATTTCTAACCTGCAAGAGATTTCTCTCTCATAGGAAGCGCTTCAGATGGGTAAAATGCCCTCCTTCATTGGAAGGTCCCCAGATGAATGAAACTCCGCCTAAAATTCTTTCCGAATGGAAAGCAACGGAGACTTTCGTTCTGAATGAATTTCTGATAGAGTATTGCTTTAGATTAACAATTATTATATATACCATAAAACGACACATATTGCCAAGTCCTAATTCAGATATTTACAATATGCACAAAACCGAGGTTTTAAATGAGTGAAATTTTAAAATATTTCGATGCTTTGTTAGACAGATACTATATTTTTGTATATCAATATGCTTTCCTTGTCTCCTGCAACGATACGTCCGCAAAGGACATTGCATTTCAGACGTATCTGTATACAGGCGACAATGTCCGTAAATATGCAATTACCGACAAAAGTGTCAATAAACCATCCGAAACCACAAAGGTTTCTATACCTGATCCTCGTGAAATAAAGTCACAGAAACAGGTAGCATCGGCAAAGTTTCCCGCGGAGCAAACGCCTGCAGCATCTGCTTTAACCGATTCAAGAGCGGAAGCGTATGTCTCAGAAAATCGGGAACTCCTGCTGCGTCTTTTTGCCAACTGTAATACCGTGATTGATGATTTCTTTCTCCGGCACCTGCGGCGCAGAAAAAGCCGGTCTGTAATCGAGTCCTCTGTGGACTTTGCAATCACAGACCGGCTGTGGGCGCTGATGCGGGCGCCGCTCCTCCGGAAACAGGCGCTCTACCTGCTTTACTGTATGGATTTTACACAGGCAGAAGTCTCCACGCTTCTCCATATCCCGGAGTCCAGGCTTCCCTTCCTGTCACCGGAAGACGCCGCCGGGCTCAAGGAATTGTTAAAGCCGGTTCAGCCGGATGAGGAGACCCTCAGCAGTGTTTCGGACGATCTGTATCTCCGATTTGAGAAGCGCAATGTACCACTGGAAAACAAGCTTAGGGACATTCGGCTATTTTTTGACCGTCATATCCTGTGGATCGCAGGCTTTCTGATCCTCTTTATGCTGCTGGCAGCGATGTATACGTCCCGCTTCGCTTAAATCTTGTTATCCGATCTTATACTGCACAGTGACTGTCGCAGTTACTCCGGTCTCTCCGGGCTGGAATGTGAACGAATCCGCAGCCTTTGCATTCTCAATTCCCGCCATGCTGAATGTCCGGTATTCCGGGCTGTTGTCCTGATATCCCTCGTTGATCGTCTCCACTTCCGTCACCTTGCCGCCGATAGATGCTGCAAGTGCATCCGCTTTGGTGCGGGCGTTGTTCATAGCGTCTGCAAGCGCCTGCTGATAGGTTTCGTCATATTTTGAAGACGTATAATTAATGCCTGTCATGTTATTGATTCCGGCAGCGACGCATTGGGATACCACATTTCCGGCTTCTTCGATCTTAAGATTTTTAACGACGAGCGTCTGCTGCACGCTGTAGCCGGAAATCTGGCTGCCATCGCCCGAATTGTAATCATACTGCGGATAGATATAATAATCCGTTGTCTGAATATCCTTGTCATCAACGCCCAGCTGCTCCAGCGTACTCTTAACCTGTGCGCTCCGTGTATTGTTGTCCTCCTGCGCGAGGCTGAGATCCGCATTATCCGAGGATATGCCGAATGTGATCTCCGCGACATCCGGCTCCACATTAATCGTTCCGGATGCCGTTACCGTGACTGTACCGTCCTTGGAAATTGAAACAGATGAATCTGTCTTGTCTTTTGCAGTAGTATCCT
>DJXY01000032.1 GCA_002449915.1 Oribacterium sp. UBA6992 | reverse complement strand
ACAGCCCTGAATGATGTCAGCTTTGAGATAAACAAGGGAGAAGTCAGGGCACTTGTTGGAGAGAATGGAGCTGGTAAATCGACACTGATCAAATGCATCATGGGCGTTGAAAGGCAGGATCAGGGGAGAGTATTACTAAACTATAATGGCAGTTGGATTGAAAATAAAAATGCACTTGAAGCGCAAGAACATGGAGTATTTGCAAACTATCAGAATGTCAATATTGCTCAGGATTTGAGCATTGCAGAGAATTACTTCCTCGGCAGACAGCCGAAAACAAAAATGGGTCTTGTAGACTGGCCACGTATGAAAGAAGACAGCCGCAAGATTATAGACAAATTTAAAATGAATGTAGATCCATCTAAAAAGATCAGTTCATTGCCGATTGCCATGCAGGAGATGGTGACAATCAGTAAGATTTCGGTCAATAATGATATCAGAGTCGTGATTTTTGATGAACCTACTGCATTACTTGAAAATGAAAAGGTTGAAATCCTTTTTAACTATATTAAAGAGTTAAAGAAACAGGGAGTGAGCATTATTTATATCTCACATCGGCTGGAAGAAATTATGGACATCTGCGATACGGTTACAGTACTGAAAGACGGTACGTATGTAGATACCAGACCGGTGAGCGAAGTCACCACAGATGATCTGATTACTCTGATGGTTGGCCGTAAGATGTCTGACATTTATAATATTAAACACTGTACGCCTGGAAAGGAACTTTTAAGGATTGAGCATTTTACGGATTCAAGGCACTTTACGGATATCAGTTTGTCAGTGCATGCAGGGGAAATCGTAGGCCTGGCAGGACTGGTTGGTGCCGGAAGAAGTGAAACCATGCGTGCACTCTATGGAGTAGAGAAACGTCTCAGTGGAGATGTTTATATCAAAGGAGAGAAGGTGGAGATAAAAAATCCATCTGAAGCCATGAAATATGGGATCGGCTTTTTGACAGAGGATCGGCGTGCTGATGGTCTGGCATTAGGGTTATCAATAAAAACCAATATCAATATGAACTCCTACGAGGAAATTTCCAAAGGACAGATTATTTCTCTTAAGAAAGAAAAAGATCGGGCCATGGATTATGCCAGGATGGTGAACGTCAAGACTCCATCTATAGACCAGCTTGCCGGTAATCTTTCAGGAGGAAATCAGCAGAAGGTGGTTATCGCAAAGCTGCTTTGCTTTAATCCGGATGTACTGATTTTTGATGAACCTACAGTCGGCGTTGATGTCGGTGCAAAGCAGGAAATATATAAGATCATGGAAAATCTTACAACGCAGGGCAAGGGCATTATCCTGATTTCATCTTATCTGCCGGAGGTTATGGGGCTTGCAGATCGCCTGCTTGTGATGGCACAGGGCAGAATCACTGCCGATTTTACGTATGATGAAATCAAAACACTACATGAAGAGGACATTCTGCGAAGAGAGTCGCTTGAGGTAGCAGAAGCCAAAGAAGCATAGGAGGTTTACGATCATGGCAGAGAGTAAAGTAGGAAATAAAAAAACAACTAATATTTTTCAGCATACAGAATTTACACTGGGAGTCATTATCGTTGCTCTGTTTATCTTTGCATCCGTGGCAACCAAAAATTTCTTTTCACTTTATAATATTACCAATCTTTTAAAACAATGCGCTATCATTGGTGTTCTTGCCTGTGCACAGACAATGATCATTATTACAGGTGGCATTGATATCAGTGGCGGTGCAATTACCGGACTATCGTGTATGGCAATGGCAATCCTGCAAAGAGATACAAGCCTTCCGCTGGCGGTTACACTGTTGGTTGCGCTTGCAATCGGCACTGTCTGCGGCACTGTAAATGGTATTATCATTCACGATCTTAAGGTTCCGGCGATGATTGCGACACTTGGCACATCGACGATTATCCGTGGAATTGTCCTGATCATCAGTAATGCGTTGACAGTCAGCGGATTGAATAAAAGCCTGCTTGCCATGGGTTCCGCTAGCCTTGGCGGGGTTCTGCCGGCACTTGCACTGATCTGGATTTTGGTTGCAGCACTGGTGCTGTTTTTGCTTCGATATACGATCTTTGGACGTAATCTATATGTCATGGGGTCCGGCGAGGAGGTTGCCAAACTCAGTGGTATTAGGGTCAGAAAGATGTCGTACATGGTTTACGGACTTGCAGGTTTTATTTACGGCGTTGCTGGAATAATGCTTGCGGCTCGTGTACAGAGTGCACTTCCAACAGGTGGCGAGGGATATGATATGAATGCGATCGCCGCTGCTGTAATCGGAGGTTGTTCGCTCGCCGGCGGCCGCGGAAATGTCAGCGGTACAATTCTCGGTACGATTCTTATGGTTTTAATCAATAATGCCGGTGTTCAGTTTGGACTCAATACCCATGTGCTCGAGATTACCAGTGGTGTGCTGATCATCTTTGCCGTAACAATGGATATGATGAAAAACAGAAAGAAGGCCTGATAAAAAGCTTGACCAAAAAGAATTGACCTGAATCAATTTCTTAAAAATAAAAGATATTCATTGTTATCAACCACAATGGTTTTGACAATCGTTGTCGGCAGTTAACCTTTCAGATGTCCGGGGACTCTAGCTCCCGGACATTTTTGTTATTTAACAGGTATTCTGACCGTATATAAGGATTTTCGTTGTCTGTTTCAGGCCATCATCCCGAAATCCTTGTAAAAAAACAGAAAAGCCTTTACTATAAAATCAATAATAAAGTCAGTTGGAATCGGAGTCTACAGCACGTAGTAAGGAGAAAAACGACATGAAGCAATTTATGATGACAGGAATATGCGTTCTGCTGATCACAGGACTCCTTACGGGATGTTCTGCAGGGCAGAAAAACGCATCAATAGAGACAGCACAATCTGCACCGGCGGGTGAGGAGACAGCAGCGACAAATTCCTCGCAGGAATCCGTGAATGAAGCTGCATCACCAGCTCATCGGGAGGGCTCATCGGAAACGGGAGAGAAGGATCGTCTTGCAGTAGAGCCTCTTGCCATATATATGGACGTACAGTATCAAAGTGAAACTGCGGATGACGGCACAATGCTGGTAAGCGGTCATTATCCAAGGATCTGGATGGTCGGGGAGGATAGCAGATATGAAGCCTTGACCCAGGCCATAACAGCGTATACTGAGAAGCTTGCGGAGAGCAATGCGCAGGAAATCGCTCAGCTAAAGACGGATGCCGAGACTGGAATGAAAGATGGCTGGTGGACGGAAGGAAGCTATTATACGTCCGAGCTCGATGCCAGGGTGATGCGGAGTGACAGCACTGTGGTCAGTGTCCTTGTCACTGCCAGCAGCTTCAGTGGAGGGGCACATCCAAATTATGGATATCAGGCTGTGAATTTTGATTCCCGGACCGGGACGGAACTGGAGCTTAACGATGTGCTGGAGGATGGTCAGATTGACAAGCTTCCGGAGCTGCTTTCCACAAAGCTTCTTGAGATGTACCCGCCGGAGACATTTTATGCATCCGCAAAGGACCTTGCCGGGACCATCCGGATGGCGCTTCTGGACACAGGTAAAGATGATGCGGAATCCGGTGGCGTTGCGTGGACGCTTGGCAATGATGGCATCCGGTTTTATTTTGCACCTTATGAAATTGCACCGTATGCAGCCGGCGCGCAGATGGTAATGCTTCGATACGTGGATAATCCGGAGCTTGTGAAGCAGGAATATGTGGCTGCTTCCTTGGATTTTATAGAGCCTTTTATGATGGATGTGCCCACGACCTTACCGGGGACCAAAGCGAAGACGCTTAAGGTTTCGTATCTGCCTAGCGGAAGCAGTGATGAAGATGAGTATACTTTTACCATGACGCTTGGTGACAATACTTATACGGAAGACATTCACGGATATCATTTCGATCCGTATCTTGTGCATAAGGGTGAGAGAAATTATCTGTATCTGGAAGTTGGTGTCGAGAGCGACTGGAAATATCTTAAAATCTATGATCTCAATGGAAATCAAATCCCGGAGGCAAAGGAGTTTGATCGCGGGTTTCGATATGAGTCGCCGACGGATCCCGACCAGATGGAGCTTGCCACAAGGACAGATTTGCTTTCCACAAATGGTGCCTGGCGGCGGTATACGCTGGATGCAGCAGGGATGCCCAAAGAGACTGAGACCTATGATTATATCCAGCCGGATCTGGTGTCCAGTCTAACGACGCTTAAAGAGCTTAAGGCGAAGGTGCGGAGCTCGGAACAGGGCGCGGGCACAGAAGAGACGATTGCTGCGGGTACAGTACTGAACTTCTATGCTACGGATGAGAGCTCCTGGGTTGATTTTAAGGATGCCAAAGGACGTTTTATCCGTATTGCAGTAAGCAAAAATGATGGCGTTGACCAGATTGACGGAGTGCCGGCGGAGGAGCTTCTGGATGGAATGATGTTTGCAGGATAAATCAGACTATGCAGTTGTAGACAGGAGCTGCATCTTGAATGTGTTTTATGTGCTGGATATCCAGCTTTAGTGCCTTCGTATGACGGATGATGAGGTGATTGATATTCCAGTGAAAATGTACAAAATGATACGCAATGATCTGATGAAACATACGAATGCAGAGAGTGAGACGGTAGGAAGCTATGACTGAACTACATAAAATACCCATACAAAAAATACCGATCAGTGAAATGAAAAATTATGTCCAGATTGGACATGCGGAGGATACAGAGGCTAAGACCGGAGTGACGGTACTGTATTTTCCGACTGGCGCAGAGGTTGGATCGGATATCTCAGGTGGAGGACCTGCGTCCCGGGAGACACCGCTGACGCATGCCATTACGGCGGATAATCCGATCAATGCGCTTGTGCTCGGCGGGGGATCTGCGTACGGTCTTGCCGCAGCGGATGGTGTTATGCGGTGCCTGGAGCAGCATGGCATTGGCTATGAAACCGGGGCAGCGCTGGTTCCGCTGGTTGTCCAGTCGTGTATTTATGATTTATCGTATGGCAGGCGGGACGTACGTCCGAATGCCGCGATGGGGTGGAAGGCATGCGAATGTGCCTTGCAGGGAACCTCAGATGCCCATGGCAATGTTGGCGGCGGTACGGGTGCTACGGTTGGCAAGCTTGCCGGGATGAAACGGGCGCAGAAGTCTGGGCTTGGGATTTATGCCATACAGCTTGGCACGGTCAAGGTTGCGGCAGTGGTCATTGTCAATGCGGTCGGAGATGTCTATGACCCTGCTTCCGGAAAAAGGATCGCCGGAACGCATGATGAGAGCAGGTCAGCTCTGATTTCAGGTTCGGATCTCCTGCTTGAGTATGCGCTTCATGCAATGAAGCAGCAGAGTGATGCATCTGAAGCCAATGAAGCAGATTCGCAGACAGCATTGGAAAAAGAGGACATGCAGGCAGCACCAGGAGAGGCAATGCGGGAGCATACCAATACAACCATCGGGGCTGTTATTACCAATGCTTCCTTTAATACTGCTGAGGTCAACAAGCTTGCATCAATGACAAGGACGGCCTACGCCAGATGTATCTGTCCGGTAGGCACAATGGGAGATGGAGACAGCATTTATTTTGCATCCGTCGGGGCGGTGGATAAACAGACGGTTAGGATGGATATCAACGCGATGGGTGTGCTGAGCTCGTATGTCATGGAGCAGGCGATCCTGGATGCGGTCAGATCATCGGAGATTCCGGATGAGGAATATCTTGCGAATCTTTGAATACGCAGATACTCTGCTTTGGATGGCGGAAGTAATGCACTTTCTGGTATGAAAATTTAATTGCTATGGAGGCAAAAGTTTAAAAATTAACTTTTGTATACAATGTTCATATTTCATGCTATGGTGAATGCATCAATTAAATATTCATTCATAGGAGGTTGTATGAGCAAGATCAACGTTGGTATCAATGGATTTGGAAGAATTGGCCGTATCATCCTTAGGAGTCTTGAGGAGAGGAAGGAGAATCAGATCAATATCTGTGCCATTAATCTGCATCATGCCAATCATGAGCAGATGGCGTACCTTTTAGAGTATGATTCCGTGTTTGGGCGTTTTAAGGGCAAGGTGGAAGCCACCGAGGATGGCATCCGTGTAAATGGCAAGGACATTAAGGTATTCAGTGAGGATGATCCGGCGGATATTCCATGGGCGAGTGCCGGTGTAGAGTACGTGATTGAGAGTACCGGTAAGTTCCGCTCTAAGGAAGACTGTGCAAAGCATTTCAAGGGCGGTGCTAAAAAAGTGATCCTCAGCGCTCCGGGCAAGGAAGCAGACTTTCCGACCTTTGTTATGGGCGTGAATGAAGATACCTATGATCCTTTTACAATGAATATTGTTTCCAATGCAAGCTGTACAACCAACTGTCTTGCGCCGCTTACCAAGGTCATCAATGACAGGTTTGGCATCGAGAAAGCACTGATGTCAACCATCCATGCGTCAACCTCAAAACAGAAGCCGGTGGACTCCAATAGTGGTCGTGACTGGAGGACCGGACGCTCTGTATTTAACAACATCATCCCTTCCTCTACCGGTGCTGCTAAGGCGGTTACCATGGTTATTCCGGAGCTTGCAGGGCGCATGACGGGTATGAGCTTCCGTGTACCGTGCAATGATGTTTCTGTAGTTGATCTTACGGCAGAGCTTAAGACCTCCACAACCTATGAGGAAATCTGCGAGGTGGTGAAGCAGGCGGCGGAGAGCAATATGCGAGGTGTGATTGAGTATAATACGGATGCATTGGTTTCGGGAGATATCCGTGGCAATTACAATACCTGCGTGTTTGATGCACAGGCAGGCATCATGCTGGATGACAAGTTTGTAAAGCTGATCGCCTGGTATGATAATGAGTGGGGCTATTCTAATAAGGTAATTGATCTTGTGATTCATATGGCGCTTACGGACCGGATTGCATTCCGGAACCAGAGCGGTGAGGGAGTGCCGACTGTTGCGGAAGCGCCGGAAGCGTAAAGCGCTGTTAGCGGGTAATATAAAGCCTGGAAATGTATCAGTTTCCTTTCATGTCAAAGGTGCCTGTGCTGCATGATTCTAAAATATGAAAATCATGTGCTGTGCGGCGTATGATGCATACGCATATGGGACGGAAGTATACATTTATATAATTTATGTGATAAAGGGGGTGTCTGTGCACGGACGCCCCCTTTTGGCGTATAAGAGCATAAACGGGCGCGTATTTCAGGGCGTGCATGTGCTTACAGAATTTCACAGCAATTTAACGATATATTAACGGTGAATATGCTATAGTTTAGAAGATGTTTTTTATTGTAGCAACATTAAGTAGGAAAAGAACACGAGAGGAAGCATTAGGTTTAAAAATTCAGATACAAAGATTTGAGGAAGGGAGTTTTATGATCGATCAGAAAAGGTTTCCGCTTTTTGCCATGGTGAAGGCGGATCATGATGTAACAACCTATATCGGCGAGCAGAACAAGTCTATGAAGGCACTGCATTTTACAGAGCATAGCTTTGCGCATGTCGGTATGGTGACGGAACGGACCGCATATATCCTGGAGACGCTGGGCTACGATGATCACACAATTGATCTTGCGCTGACGGCGGCATGGATGCATGACATCGGGAATATCGTGAATCGCGTGGATCATTCGCAGACCGGGGCGCTGATGGCATTCACCATCTTAAACCGTTTGCATATCACTGCCGAGGATATTGCACCGATCATCTGTGCCATCGGAAATCATGACGAGGGAAATGGCGTCCCGGTCAGCAATATTTCAGCAGCATTGATTCTTGCAGATAAGTCGGATGTGCGCCGGAGCCGGGTGCAGGAAAAAGATGAGCATAAGTTTGACATCCATGACAGGGTCAATTACTCTGTGACGGATTCGGAGCTAAAGATCAACAAAGAGCACAGCGCCATCAAGCTGAAGCTCGGAATTGACACGCGATACGGAGAGATCGGAGAGTATTTCGAGATCTTTATGGAGCGAATGCTTCTCTGTAAGAAAGCCGCAAATTTCCTCAAGATGGACTTCCACTTGATTATAAATGAACAGACACTGATGTAAGAAACAATCATCCGTGAGATACAATCATCCGTCCCTATGAAATATCTTGGGAACGGATGATTTTTTTTACTTTTTTTAGCTTGCATTCATCCGGATCTTGTTTATTTCCTCATTTCGGATGAATCACTGCTGAAATTTTTATAGAAAAGTCATCCGAAAGGTCTTAAAGGTAAAGCTTTCGGATGCCCTTCCTTGGATGCCCTTTATGAAAAATTCATGTGAAAAAGAGATAACCAAAGGAAACTGTAAAATTGCACAATGCAACCATATATAAATGATACATACTATACAAACTTCCAATTCGTGGATTGACATTTTTGAGATATATCCATAAAATAACAACTGTAAACGTTAACGGAAACGTTTACAAAACAATTTACAAATAACTCGATCAGCGGTTTTACAAACAATTTAATAAAGGGTTTCCCAATCGGCAATTTTAAAAACAACTTAACAAACAGCGTTACAAATAACTCATAGCTGATATTTGTTCATAATTAAATTCATCATATATTTTTAAGCATGAATTTCATATCAAGGAGGAAATGTTATGAAAAAGAGACAGGCAATGGCGCTTGGAATGGCAGCAATCATGCTGACCGGCTGTGGTGCATCATCATCGGCACCGGCTACAACGGCAGCAGCAGGATCCAGTGCTGCGGCAAGTACAGAGGCTGCTGCAGAGACAACGGCTGCAGCCAAGACAGAGGCATCTGGCAGCGGTAAGGTTTATCTCCTTAACTTCAAGCCCGAAACCGATGAGCAGTGGCAGGAGCTGGCATCTACATATAATAAGCAGACCGGCGTTGAGGTTAATGTCCTCACTGCAGCAGATGGTCAGTACAACACGACACTTCAGTCTGAAATGGCCAAGACAGATGCACCGACAATCTTTAACATTGGTAATACGAGTGCTGCACAGACCTGGGACGATTATACCTATGATTTAAAGGATACAGATCTTTACAAGCACCTCACTGACAAGAGTCTTGCAGTAGAGTATAACGGCAAGGTTGCAGCTGTTGCCAACTGCTATGAGTCCTACGGCATCATTTATAACAAGACCATCCTTGATGCATACTGTGGTCTTCCAAATGCCAAGGCAGCATCCGTAGAGGATATTAATTCCCTGGATAAGCTCGAGGCCGTTGCCGATGATATCAATGGCAGACTTGACGAGCTTAACAAAGCGCTGGACGGTGCGTTTGACGTGACAGAAGCATTCGCATCCGCAGGACTGGATGACGGATCCTCATGGAGATTCTCCGGACACCTTGCCAATATGCCTCTGTACTATGAGTTCAAGGATGACGGCGTAGATGTGACTGCCGGCGAAGCTACGATTAAGGGCAAATACCTTGATAACTACAAGAGAGTCTGGGATATGTACGTAAGAGATTCTGCTGCAGATCCTAAGACACTGAACTCCGGTGCGCTCAATGCAGAGCAGGAATTTGGCATGGGCGAGGCTGTCTTCTATCAGAACGGTGACTGGGAGTGGTCCGCACTTACCAGCGGCGACAACGGTTATACCGTAACTGAGGATGACATCGACATGATGCCGATCTACTTTGGTGTAGATGATGCAAACGAGGGTCTGTGTGTCGGTACTGAGAACCACTGGGCTGTGAATGCAAAGGCTCCGCAGGAGGACATTGACGCAACACTTGCATTCCTGGACTGGGTGATCACAAGTGATGAAGGTCGTGACGCCATTACCAATGGCATGGCTCTGTCGGCACCGTTTGATACCTTTGAGGGTGAGTATGCTCCGACCAACAAGTTTGCTGCAACCAGTGCAAAGCTTATGAAGGATGGCAAGACCTCTGTAGCATGGTCCTTTAACGCAACACCTAACGTAGATGACTGGAGAGCTGATGTGGTTTCTGCTCTTACAGCTTACACAGACGGTTCCGGAAACTGGGATGCTGTTAAGACTGCATTTGTAGACGGCTGGGCTTCACAGTGGAAGCTTGCCGAGGAAGCAGCTAAGAAATAATCAGATAGCGTAAACCTTTTATTAGAGATTGAAATCTGACGTTATGGCATAACCATATAAACGATGTAAGAGGGTGAGTGAATGGATCTTCATTCGCTCACCCTCTTTCTGCTAATAAGACCCTGAGAAACCTTGACCAAGATCCCGAAGTATCTTGTCTGCCGGAAGCAGACTTGTCTTTTAGCAGAGTTGATCATTTTATCTATAAGGAGAAAAAATGAGCAGAACCATAAAGAAATACTGGCCGATTTTTGTGGCGCCCACGATGGCAGCCTTTATGATCGGCTTTGTGATTCCGTTTTTCTATGGAATCTTTCTATCCTTCTGCAAGTTCACAACTGTGGTGGACTGGAAGCCGGTAGGACTTCAGAATTATACGAGGATTTTCTTTGTGAATGGCAAGTTGGACACAACCTTCCTGCATTCACTTTGGTATACGGCACTTTTTGCAGTTGTAACGCTTGTAATTATTAACGTAGTTGCATTTGCGATTGCACTGGCACTGACCAAGGCAATCCGTGGAACCAACCTGTTCCGGACGGCATTTTTTCTGCCGAATCTGATTGGTGGTATCGTGCTTTCCTATGTATGGCTCATGATTTTTAACAGTGCGCTTGCAAAATATTCCATGACCATTGTTTCCACCCAGTGGACAGCATTCTGGGGCCTTGTATTGGTTGTCAGCTGGCAGCAGATCGGATATATGATGATCATCTATATCGCAGGCCTCCAGGCGATCCCGGAGGATGTGATGGAAGCAGCTGAGATTGACGGAGCTACGGCATGGCAGAAGCTCTGGAAGGTAACCATCCCGATGATGATGCCATCCATTACCGTCTGCACCTTCCTTGCGCTGACCAACGGATTTAAGCTGTTTGATCAAAACCTGGCTTTGACCGGTGGTAATCCCGGCAAGATGTCACAGCTGCTTGCACTTAATATTTACGATACGATGTATGGAACTACCGGCTGGCAGGGTGTAGGACAGGCCAAAGCTGTGATCTTCTTTATCCTTGTCGCAGCACTAGCACTGCTTCAGAACCGTCTCACAAGAAGTAAGGAGGTACAGCAGTAATGAAACAGACAAAAGCAAAGCCTAGCAGTGGCAGAACATTAAAACACAGCGGATTTCTGACTGCCATTTTTGCGATTATCTCTCTTACGTGGATCTCGCCGCTACTGATCGTTCTTTTAAATTCCTTTAAGAGAAAGGCGTATATTTTTAAAAATCCATTTGGCATTTCCACAGCCAGCATTTTTGATGGATTTGAGAAGTGGATGGCAGGGATCAGCAAGACCTTTGTGGGATTCTTAAACTACAGCAATGCGATCAAAAAGACGGATTTCTGGCACAGCTTCGGATACTCTTTGTTTATCACAGTAGGATCGGTACTTCTGATCGTTATCTGCTGCAGTATGTGCGCCTGGTTTATTACCAGAGTGCAGACCTGGTGGACCAAGCTGATTTATGTATTCTGCCTGTTCTCCATGGTTGTTCCATTCCAGATGGTGATGTTTACCTTGTCAAAGTTTGCAAACATGCTGCATCTTTCCAATCCGGTCGGCATC
The DNA here is from genome assembly GCA_002449915.1 of Oribacterium sp. UBA6992. Lineage (GTDB taxonomy): Bacteria > Bacillota > Clostridia > Lachnospirales > Lachnospiraceae > Oribacterium. The sequence goes on along the minus strand of DJXY01000032.1, from coordinate 10,534 downwards.
CTTGTAGTGTACCTGGGATTTGGCGCGGGGCTTGCGGTCTTTATGTTCTGCGGCTTTGTTAAGTCTATACCGGTTGAGATTGAGGAGGCAGCCATGATCGATGGATGCAATCCACTACAGGCATATTTCCTGGTGGTATTTCCAATTATGAAGCCGACAGTGATCACCGTGGCAATCCTCGACGCCATGTGGGTATGGAACGATTATCTATTGCCATCGCTTGTATTAAATGTCAACAAGTACCGCACGATCCCGATTGCTGTACAATATCTTAAGCAGTCGCATGGCCAGATTGACTGGGGCGCAATGATGGCAGTGCTCGTGCTCGCAATCCTGCCGATTATTATATTCTATATTGCAGCACAGAAGTATATTATCAAAGGTGTGGCTGCAGGTGCAGTCAAGGGATAAAACAGGATCACTTGACGGATAGCAGCAGCGAGGCTGATGGAAAGAAAGGAATTTACATAAATGGTTACCATCAAGGATATCGCCGAGCTCTCCGGCTACAGTATCGGCACGGTTTCACGAGTGATCAACAATCATCCGGATGTGAGTCAGAAGGCGCGGGATAAAATAGACCAGGTGATCCGGGAGCAGAATTTCCATCCGAACTCCAATGCACGAGGACTGAAGCAGGTACTGAATACCTCAATCTCCATCATCGTGCGAGGCTTCCACAATATGTTTTTTGAGGGGCTGCTGGAGCAGGTGCAGGCAGATCTCAGAGAAAACGGCGAGGAAGCAGAGGTTACCTTTTTGGATGAGAATGCGGACGAGGTGCAGGCTGCTCTTGAGATCCTGAGAGTCCGGAAGCCCAAGGGGTTTATTTTTCTGGGCGGAAACCTTGAGTATTTCCGGGCGGAGTACCCCGGCATTGATGTGCCTTCCGTACTTCTGACCAATACCACAGAAGAGCTTAAGCTTCCGGGACTTAGTTCATTTACAACAGATGACGAACGTGCTGCAGGAGAGGTCATTCGATATCTTGTGCGTATGGGACATCGTAAGATCGGTATTATCGGAGGATCTCAGAGCAGGACGGGAAGCCAGGTCGGTTACCGCAGACTGATGGGATGCGAGAAGGCATTTCAGGAGAGTGGCATCCCCTTTGACCTCAAGAAACAGTATGAACCATCCTTGTTTTCCATGCAGGGAGGATATGATGCAGCCCGGAAATTGCTCGACAAAGCGCCGGATATTACAGCGATTTTTGCAATCGGCGATACCATTGCGATAGGTGCGATGCGCGCGATCCGGGATCAGGGACTTTGTATCCCGGAGGATATTTCCATCATCGGATATGATGGGATAGAGGAGTCAAGGTTTATGATCCCGAGGCTTGCTACGATCCGGCAGGATACGGAAGCGCTTGCCATGCGGGCAGTGGAGGACCTTCTGTTCCGTCTCAATTACCGGCATCCGGTACGGCATGAATATGTGCCATTTGAGCTCGTGGAGGGCGAGAGCGTAAGTATTATGGATGAAAGTCCGGAAATATGATAGAGTAGTAAGGGAGGCAGTTTATGGCAAGAAGTGCGGGCGTATTGATGCCGATTACATCTCTTCCATCCAAATATGGTATAGGGACGATGGGAGAAGCAGCCCGGAAATTTATAGATTTTCTGGAGGAAGCAGGGCAGACCTGGTGGCAGATCCTGCCACTTGGACCTACAGGATACGGAGATAGTCCTTATCAGGCGTTTTCCTCCTATGCGGGAAATCCTTACCTGATTGATCTGGATGATCTGAAAGACGCAGGATTGTTGGATACATCGGATTACACATCCGAGGACTGGGGAGCAGATCCTGAAAGAGTCGACTACGGACAGATGTATGAGCATCGCTTTAAGGTGCTTAAGCTTGCGGTTCAGCGCTTTATGGAAAATCCGCCGGAAGACTATGAGACGTTTCTTAGAGAGGAGTCCGACTGGCTTCCGGACTATGCCTTATTTATGGCAATTAAGGAAGAACAGGGCGGCAGATCCTGGCTGGAATGGCCGGAAGAGCTGAGACGCCATCAACCGGAAGCGCTGCGGGAGGCATCCGACCGGCTCGCGGAGAAGCTTACGTTCTGGAAGGTGATTCAGTATCTGTTTTTCAGACAATGGGAGCATCTTACGGAGTATGCGCATCAGCATCATGTCAGAATCATAGGAGATCTCCCGATTTATGTGAGTCCGGACAGCGCAGATGCATGGGCTGATGCAAAGCAGTTCCAGCTGGATCGGGACGGTAGACCTACGGAGGTCTCCGGATGTCCGCCAGATGGTTTTGCTGCAGATGGACAGCTCTGGGGCAATCCTCTTTACGACTGGGATTACATGAAAACACAGGGCTATGACTGGTGGATCCGCCGGATCAGGTATCAGTTTAGACTGGTGGATAAGCTGAGGATTGATCATTTCCGCGGCTTTGAATCCTATTTTGCCATTCCCTATGGCGACAAAACAGCGCGGAACGGAGTCTGGAAAAAGGGTCCGGGTATGGATTTGTTCCGTGCCATCGGTCATGCGCTTGGCAAGGTGGATCTCATAGCAGAAGATCTTGGGTATCTCACGCCGGAAGTCATTCAGATGGTAAAAGACAGCGGATTTCCGGGGATGAAGGTGCTGCAGTTTGCATTTGACACGAGAGATACAGGCACAGGGTATTTGCCGTATCAGTACACTCGCAACAGCGTGGCTTATACCGGAACTCACGATAATGAAACAGTGAATGGTTGGATCGCCACAGCGCCCCGGAAGGATGTGGAGCTGGCGGAGCGTTACTTGCATCTTGATCCGATTGAGGGCGCCCACTGGGGATTTATCCGCGCGGTTTACGGCTCGGTCTCGGATCTTGTGATTATCCCAATGCAGGATTTCCTGGGACTCGGACATGAGGCAAGGATCAATACACCATCTACTACGGGAAATAACTGGACATGGCGGGCTTCAGAGGATGCGTTTACACCGGAGCTTGCCCGGAAAATAAAAGACTTTACAGAACTCTACGGAAGGAAAGAGGTATAGATATGGCAACAGTTACGCTGAAGCATATTGAAAAGGTGTATCCTAATACGGGGGACAAGAAGAAAAAACACAATCTTAAGGTCACCGATGAGGGAGTCGTTGCAGTTCAGGATTTTAATTTGGACATTGCGGATCAGGAGTTTATTGTACTGGTCGGTCCATCCGGCTGCGGTAAATCAACGACGCTGCGCATGGTTGCAGGTCTTGAGGATATCACACGTGGTGAGCTGTATATCGATGGACAGCTTGTGAATGATGTTGCTCCAAAGGACCGCGATATTTCAATGGTATTTCAAAACTATGCATTGTATCCGCATATGACCGTGCGTCAGAACATGGAATTTCCTCTGAAGCTGCGCAAGCTTCCCAAGGAGGAAATTGATAAACGTGTAAATCATGCCGCAGAAATCCTTGGAATTACAGAGTATCTGAACCGGAAGCCTAAAGCGCTGTCCGGCGGCCAGCGTCAGCGTGTGGCAATCGGACGTGCCATTGTCCGGGAGCCGAAGGTGCTTCTGATGGATGAGCCTCTTTCCAATCTGGATGCAAAGCTTCGCAATCAGATGCGCGCGGAAATTCTGAAGCTCCGAAAAAAGATCAATACCACATTTATCTATGTAACGCATGACCAGACCGAAGCGATGACCCTTGGTGACCGCATTGTCATCATGAAGGATGGCGTGATCCAGCAGGTTGGTGCGCCGCAGGAGGTTTATGACAATCCTGTCAATATCTTTGTTGCCGGATTTATCGGTGTGCCGCAGATGAACTTCTACGATGGCGAGCTTAAGAAGGATGGCAGTAAGTACTGTGTACAGGTAGAGGATGCCTTGATTCCGCTGGACGAGAGTAAAAATCAGCACCTGCTTGCACAGGACATCAAGCCGCAGGAGATTGTTGTTGGGGTAAGACCGGAGCATATTTCTCTTGAGAATGTTCCCGGACGCATGATTCACGGTGTTGCCGATGTTTCCGAGCTCATGGGAGCATCCGTTCATCTTCATATCAATGCAGTTGGTAAGGACGGTATCATCATTGTGCCGACGCTGGATTTAAAGCAGGATGCCGGATTCCAGCCCGGGCAGAAGATCGACTTTACCTTTGGCGGTAATGTTGTGCATGTATTTTCCAAGGAGACCGGCAGAAACCTGGAGTACTAAGATAGATAGGATTTCTGCATTGTGTATTATTTAACATTGTTCCTGTAGCAAAAAAAAGCTGCTTGTGTTACTATGGACTTTAGAATTAGCATTTCTACTAATTGAAACTTCTATAGGAGGAAATAAAATGTTAGTTAACGCTAAAGAGATGCTGGACAAGGCACTTGCCGGACATTATGCAGTACCTCAGTTTAACATCAACGATCTTGAGTGGACAAAGTCTGTCCTGCTTGCCTGCGAGGAAATGAAGTCCCCGGTAATCCTGGGCGTTTCCATGGGCGCAGGAAAGTACATGACCGGATTCAGAACGGTATCCGCAATGGTTAAGGAAATGCATGATTTCCTTGGAATTACAGTTCCAGTTGCTCTGCATCTTGATCATGGCACATATGAAGGATCCTATGCCTGCATCCAGGCTGGCTTTACATCCATCATGTTTGATGGTTCTCACTATGATATCGATGAGAATGTTGAGAAGACCAGAGAGCTCGTACATGCGGCTCATAACATGGGCATCTCCATCGAGGCAGAAGTCGGTGGCATCGGCGGTACAGAGGATGGAGTTACTTCCGCCGGCGAAAAAGCTGATCCTGCAGACTGCAAGAGAATTGCAGATCTTGGAGTAGATTTCCTGGCAGCAGGTATTGGCAACATCCATGGTGTATATCCGCCAGATTGGAAGGGACTTGACTTTGACGTTCTTGCCAAGATCAAGGAAGCAATTGGTCCGGATCTTCTGCTGGTACTTCATGGTGGTTCCGGTATCCCGACAGACCAGATCAAGAAGGCAATTTCCCTTGGCGTATCTAAGATCAATGTAAACACCGAGCTTCAGATTGTATTTGCTAAGGCAACCAGAGAGTATATCGAGGCTGGTAAGGACCAGGTCGGCAAGGGCTACGATCCTCGTAAGCTGCTTAAACCGGGCGCGGATGCGATCATTGCAGAGTGCAAGAACAAGATCGTTGAATTCGGCTGCGATGGCAAGGCTTAAGTCTTACAGAGTTCTTATCCATCCAGCTTCTTGATCTTTTGCATAGATGGATGAACAACCGATCGAAACAAATCAGGCGGCAGTAAAGAAATGTGAAAGCGTTTCTTTACTGCCACTTTTTATGGTTTGAGGGATTTTATTTATCTGAGGGGCTCAATTCAGAATGACCGAAGCCTGGAGGTATGTCGATTGATCGTTTCAAGTGTTTCTGGAAGCTTATCCTTTTACGGATATTATCAAAATATGGAGTATAGGCAAACATCCTCTTCGATGCTAGACTTAAGATATTACAAATGTCATAAGAAAGGAACTAAGTTGATTCATGGATCTGATGGAATCATTATACTCTCTGGAAGCACCTCATATGCCCTCACATGAGCTCTATCATACGATCGTATTAAGGAAGTGCGAGCTTGAAAAGATCATTCAGTCTAAAAAGGCTGCGTTAGACAAGTCGCCCGAAGGCAGTCTGAGAATCAGCGGAACCCCCGAAAAGCCAATGTATTATTATCGTTCTGATACATGTTCCTTTGGCGGAAGCTATCTCAACAAAGATCATATTGGAATTGCCAGACAATTAGCGCAACGGGATTACGATCGTCGCATTTTGAAATCTGCACAGGCAGAGCTGGAGCATCTGAATCGGAGTCTCAATCTGCTTGCCAACAAAATACCGGTTGAACTAGTGTATGAGAGACTACGACTGCAAAGACAATCACTGGTGGATCCCATCCATTTGCCAGACGCGGAATATTTGAAATTATGGTTAAATCAACCACATTCTTCCAAAATTCATCAAAAAAACAAAGCATGAAAAACCGGGCGGCTCCTAAGTGGGAACTGCCCGGTTTTTCATGATTATATTGGTTTATGAATAGAAGTATTGGTTAATGATTTGTTTCATAATTCATAATGAGCAAGCGCTGCTTATTAAGGCGATGGATAGTCTTAGGCTGCGGAAACAGCATTCTCTGCATCATTATTGAGATCTGAGCCAGCCTTGGTTGCGATAAGCTTGCGAATGCAGGTAACTGCAACGATTACACCGAGAACGATCAGGAATGCGGCCACTACAAGCTGCAGACCATTGACAAGCAGCGTACCTGTGCCATTGGCAAATGCCTTAACATTGCCAACGATGTTAAGAGCGATGGCTGTAAAGGTTACACAAAGCATGATGGTCATTGGGATGTAAAGCATCCAGCCCTTCCGACCGGTAGCTTTTAAGAAAACAGCGATACCGATGAGTACCAGTGCGGCAAGCAGCTGATTGGCTGATCCAAACAGAGCCCAAACCTTTGTATATCCACCAAGGCAAAGCAGATATCCGGGAATCAGCGTAACAAGAGTTGCAAAATACTGGTTTGTAAAAAGCTTCTGCCATGCAGGAACCTTTGCCGGATCCGTTTCATCAGGTCTGAAAAGCTCCTGGAAGGACATACGACCGATTCTTGCTACAGAGTCAAGTGAAGTTAATGCAAGTGCGGATACGCACATGGTCATAAATACATTTGCTACAGAGTTTGGCAGACCAAAGGTCTCAAGGAATCCGGCAACGCCCTGTGAAAAGATCTGGAACGGTGTGAGATCTGCAGGTACAGCACCGTTGACTGCAACGGCACCACAGATCAGCAGTGAGCAGACACCAAGGAGTGTTTCAAGAACCATTGCACCATATCCGACAAAGAGCATATCCTTCTCATTGCGGACAGTCTTGGAAGAAGTACCTGAGGATACAAGGCTATGGAATCCGGAAACAGCACCGCAGGCAATTGTTACAAACAGGGTCGGGAACATGTAGCTCTTGACACCCTTGGCATTGGTAAGAACAAAACCGTTAAATGCGTTAAGCTTCATATCCGGATGTGCAACAACAAGACCAACAACAGCGCCGACAATCATGCCAACGAGCATAAAGCTTGTAAGATAATCTCTAGGCTGCATCAGAAGCCACATCGGGATTACAGATGCTGCAAAAAGATAAGCCATAATCACGAAATTCCACTGTGATCCGGTAAGGTAGATCGGAAGATACATACCAGCGGCAAACATTGCAACCAGAAGTACAATTGCGGTTACAGACTTTGCAGCTTCAGACATATTTTTGAAATGACGCTGTACAAGACCAAAAGCCATAGCGACAAAGATAAAGAGCATGGAAATGGTTGCGGCTGCAGCACCATTAAAGTTCTGCGTAACGGTTCCATCAGCTGCTTTTGTAAAGCCATTGAAGGTGCTGCTGGTCATGGAAGTAAATGCTGCGATAACGAGCAGAGTGAACAGCCAGCAGAACAGAGAGAAAAATCTTCGACCTGCCTTGCCGATATATTTTTCAATAACGAGACCAATGGACTTGCCATCATTCTTTACAGAAGCGTACAGAGCTCCGAAATCCTGTACGGCACCAAAGAAGATACCGCCAAAGAGGAGCCATAAAAAGCATGGAACCCATCCAAATGCTGCAGCAAGAATCGGTCCCTGTACCGGACCTGCACCAGCGATGGATGAAAACTGATGGGTAAAAACGGTTAATTTTGATGAAGGGACATAATCCTCGCCATCCTCATACTTTTCAGCCGGAGTGACGGCCTTTTCATCAATGCCCCATGTCCGAGAAAGATATTTACCGTAGATATGGTAGCCACCTAACAAACAGACACCGGCGATAAGCAATATTACCAAGCTATTCATAATTAGCTCCCCCTTTGGAATGTTGTTTTTTTGAATGAAACCGACTCTAGCACTTCATAAATCGAAGTTCAATGTCTTTATCAGACTTTGTGAAATCTTTGTGAAATATTAAATTTTTATAATATTTTAATGGCATTGAATTCACTATTATGCCATATAGTTATGGAATCACTGATATTCCTGCACGAAATGCCGATTTTTGGAATGGATTTGTAAGGATGAGTTTGCTGTGCTTTGCGTTACGATTCGGGCATGTTTGTTTCATTACTGCAAATAGACCGAAGGCGAGATTATGATGCTTACGGGCAACAGGAAACAAGAAATAATAAATGAGATATAAGATAAGAAGTAAGAGACTAAAAATAATAGATCATCGACTAGAGGCAAGATACAAATGAATAAAATTCTTGACGAAAAATATCCGGAAATTTTTACAGAATAAACAAAACTAGATCCAGGAGTTATAATGCTCTTTCTTTTTTCCTGAATTTGTCGTATAGTAATCATCGCACACAATATGTTGGGCTTGAGATTAATATAACAACAATATTTTGTTTTAAAAAACACGTAAATGTAAGTAAATACGCCATCTAATCACCGTTTTGGGATAAATCCGGAAACAGGTTCAGCGATTTGTTAATCATAGACGGACAGTGTGGCAGACGAATTATATGATATTTCAGGGGAGAGGAATGCAGGATATGAATACACAGGACAATGAAATCCAGGTTAAAACCAATGTGATCAAGCGTAACGGCAAGGAAGTAAAGTTTGATATCAGCAAGATTGCCAATGCCATTCGTAAGGCAAACAATGAGGTGGAGCCGATCTACCGGATGAATGAGTATCAGATCCTTGGTGTTGCAGATACGGTTGCTAAAAAGGTAGCGCAGTCTTCTCATGCGGTTAATGTTGAGGATATCCAGGATATGGTGGAGACCGGCATCATGGAGATGCGTGGCTACGAGGTTGCGCAGAAGTATGTGCGTTACCGCTATAAGAGAGAAATCGCCCGGAAGTCCAACACTACAGATGATGAGATCCTTTCACTTATTGATCAGGCAAACGAGGAGCTGAAGCAGGAAAACTCCAACAAAAACCCGGTGATCAACTCTACACAGCGGGATTACATGGCCGGAGAGGTTTCCAGGGACCTTACCCGTCGTCTGCTGCTGCCGGAGGATGTGGTCAAGGCGCATGAGGATGGCGAAATTCATTTCCATGATTCAGACTACTATGCGCAGAAGGAGCATAACTGTGACCTCATTAATCTTGAGGATATGCTTCAGAACGGTACGGTTATTTCGGAGACCATGATTGAGAAGCCGCATAGCTTTTACACAGCCTGCAACATTACAACACAGATCATTGCGCAGGTCGCGTCCAATCAGTATGGCGGACAGTCATTTACCCTGTCTCATCTGGCACCGTTTGTTGATATCAGCCGTAAAAAGATCCGGGAACAGGTTATCGCCGAGCGTAAGGAAAACGGGGATGATCTGGATGAGGCAAAGATTGAGAAAACGGTACATAAGCGCCTCAGAGAGGAAATTACCCGCGGCGTACAGACCATCCAGTATCAGCTGATCACGTTAATGACCTGTAATGGACAGGCGCCGTTTGTTACGATGTTTATGTATCTGGATGAGGTTGAGGATGGACAGACGAGAGATGACCTTGCCATGGTTATCGAGGAGGTCCTCAAGCAGCGGATGCAGGGCGTAAAAAATGAGAAGGGCGTCTGGATCACACCGGCATTCCCCAAGATCATTTATGTGCTGGATGAGGACAATATTTATCCGGAGTCCAAGTACTATTATCTTACAGAGCTTGCTGCAAGATGCACTGCCAAGAGGATGGTTCCGGACTACATTTCCGCCAAGAAGATGAAGGAATATAAGGGCGATGTATATCCGTGCATGGGCTGCCGTTCCTTCCTGACTCCGGACAATGAGCAGCAGCCGGAAGGGCTTTGCAACGATGATAACAAGGCGGGTGCGCTGAATTACAAGCAGGGTCAGCACAAGTATTACGGACGGTTCAACCAGGGCGTTGTTACCATTAACCTTGTAGATGTTGCATGCTCAAGCTACGGAGATATGGACAAGTTCTGGCAGATCCTGGACGAGAGACTGGAGCTCTGCCACAAAGCACTGAAGTTAAGACATGAGAGACTGATGAATACGGTTTCCGATGTGGCTCCGATCCTCTGGCAGTATGGAGCGCTCGCTAGACTTAAGAAGGGTGAGACTATTGACAAGCTTCTGTTTGGCAATTATTCCACACTTTCTCTTGGGTATGCAGGTCTCTATGAGATGACCATGCGGATGCTTGGCGTATCGCATACCGAGGAGCATCAGGGCAAGCCTTTTGCTTTAAAAGTTATGCAGCACCTCAATGATAAGTGCACGGAGTGGAGAAAAGAGGAGAACATCAGCTATTCGCTTTACGGCACACCGATGGAGTCCACAACGTATAAGTTTGCGAAGTGCCTCCAGAAGCGTTTTGGCGTGATCAAGGATGTAACGGATCATAACTACATCACCAATTCCTACCATGTAAATGTACGTGAGCAGATTGATGCATTTACAAAGCTTAAGTTTGAGTCCGATTTCCAGAAGCTCTCTCCAGGTGGAGCCATCAGCTATGTTGAGGTTCCGAACATGCAGAACAAC
>DJXY01000053.1 GCA_002449915.1 Oribacterium sp. UBA6992 | reverse complement strand
TGCCACCTGGGTGATGAATCTCATCAATAACCGGCTCACCTACCGGACCGTGCGCGATATCCGTGCCAGGGCGATCCGGCAAATGCAGGTGCTTCCGCTCAGCACGCTGGATGCCCACAGCACCGGCGATCTTGTGCAGAGAGTCATTGCGGATGTTGATCAGCTCTCGGATGGTCTTTTACTTGGATTTACGCAGTTTTTCTCCGGTATCATCACAATTATTGTGACGCTTGGATTTATGTTTTCACGGAATGTGGAGATTACTATTATGGTGCTCGTACTGACACCGGTAAGCTTTCTGGTTGCACGTTTTATTGCAACACGCAGCTACAGCATGTTCCGGAAGCAGACGGAGACCAGAGGCCGACAGACGGCGCTGATCAACGAGATGGTCGGAAGTGAGAGGGTCGTAAAGGCATTTGGGTATGAGGGACGTGCATCGGAGCGTTTTCATGACATCAACGAGAAGCTCCGTACCTACTCAAGAGATGCGATCTTTTTCAGCTCTCTCACCAATCCTTCCACCCGTGCAGTAAATAACGTGATCTATGCACTGGTTGCACTGGTAGGCGCGCACAGGATTATGTCCGGTGTCCTGACCGTCGGAGGGCTTACCATTCTGCTTTCCTATGCAAATCAGTACATGAAGCCGTTTAATGACATCAGCTCCGTTGTTACGGAGCTGCAGAACTCCATGGCTTGTGCCGCGAGAGTCTTTGCACTGATTGAGGCGGCTCCGGAAAGCGCCGATCCTGCAAAGGAGCTTGTACCGGATCAGGGACAGGTGGATGTGGAGCATGTTGCATTCTCCTATAATAAAGAGAAGCCGCTGATTACAGACTTTAACTTTGAGGCAAAGCCCGGTATGACGGTAGCGATTGTCGGACCGACCGGCTGCGGTAAAACAACGCTTATTAACCTCCTCATGCGTTTTTATGATGTGGACGGCGGTGCCATCAAGGTCGACGGACAGGATATCCGCGGCGTCTCGAGGCATTCGCTGAGAAAGAACTATGGTATGGTTTTGCAGGATACCTGGCTTAAGAGCGGGACGATCCGGGAAAATATTGCATTCGGCAATCCCAATGCGACAGACGAGGAGATTATTGAGGCGGCAAAGGCGGCACACAGCTGGGAGTTTATCCGTCGTATGCCGGAGGGGCTTGACACGATGGTCAATGATGACAGTCTGAGTCAGGGTCAGAAGCAGCTGCTCTGCATTACGCGTGTCATGCTGCTCATGCCTCCGATGCTGATCCTGGATGAGGCTACGTCCAGCATTGATACAAGGACAGAGATGGAGATCCAGATGGCGTTCCAGAAGCTGATGGAGGGCAGGACGAGCTTTATTGTTGCGCACCGTCTCAGCACGATCCGTAATGCAGACCGGATCCTTGTGATGCGGGATGGCAGGATCCTGGAGCAGGGGACCCATGATTCTCTGATGGCAGCCGGCGGCTTCTACAGGGAGCTGTACCAGAGCCAGTTTGCGGGAGTTTCGGAATAAAAACCCGCTGTTAAACTGCGGTTAATCTTTTGTAAAAAGGTTGACGTAATTCCTTTATTTATGATATATTTCCGAAGAGTGAGCAGGCAGGAATGTTTTGCAAAACGAAATTGATTGTGTAGCTATAATCCTTGTGAAATGGTCAATCATCGTATATTTGTAGATATTCCGCTGTGCGGATAAAACAGAAAATCGATTGAAGTCACCACCGGCATGGTATCTATGGATACACAGTCCGGTGGTATTTTTATGTCTAAATACTTACGAAATACTTATCTTATGTGAGGTAAATGTACTATGGATCTGATTCATCAGCGGACCGCACCGGTATATGAAGCTTTGCTTGAGCTTCGGAAGCGGAGAGTGGTGCCCTTTGATGTGCCTGGTCACAAGCGTGGGAGAGGCAATCCTGAGCTGCTGGAATTTCTCGGTCAGAAATGCGTCGGAGTGGATGTAAATTCCATGAAGATGCTGGATAACTTAAGTCATCCAATCTCCGTCATAAAGGAAGCAGAGGAGCTGACGGCAGATGCGTTCGGCGCAGCCCATGCCTTTTTTATGGTGAATGGTACGACTTCCGCAGTGCAGGCGATGGTGCTCGCAACCGTTCGTGCCGGAGATGAAATTATCCTGCCGAGAAACGTGCATAAGAGCGTCATCAATGCTCTGGTACTCTGCGGCGGTATCCCGGTCTATGTGCCGGTAAAGGTCAATCCGACCATTGGCATTGCGACCGGTATGGAGGTCGCAGAGGTGCAGAAGGCGGTCCGGGAGCATCCCAAGGCAAAGGCGATTTTTGTCAACAATCCGACCTATTACGGGATCGCCTCCAATCTCCGGAAGATCGTGGAAATTGTCCATGAAGCCGGAATGCTTGCGCTGGTGGATGAGGCTCACGGCACACACCTTTACTTTGGTGACAATCTGCCGGTTTCGGCAATGGCAGCCGGAGCCGATATGGCGGCGGTTTCCATGCATAAATCCGGAGGAAGCCTGACACAAAGCTCGATCCTTTTATGTGGTTCCAAGGTGGATGCGGAGTATATCCAGTCCATCATCAATCTGACACAGACCACGAGTGCATCGTATCTTTTAATTTCGAGTCTTGACATTTCCCGGCGGAACCTCGCGCTGCACGGGACGGAAGCATTCGCCAAGGTTTCCAAGATGGCGGAATATGCCCGCTCGGAAATCAACGATATCGGCGGATATTATGCATACGGGCGCGACCTGATCGATGGGGATGATGTCTATGACTTTGATGTCACAAAGCTCTCGGTCTATACCCAAGGGATCGGACTCACCGGCATAGAGGTTTATGACATCCTGAGAGATGAGTACGATATCCAGATCGAG
>DJXY01000114.1 GCA_002449915.1 Oribacterium sp. UBA6992 | reverse complement strand
TTCTTCCTATCACTATATTATTGTTAATGGTTTAGAGATTTGATTACCTGTCTGCTGATAGCTTCATTATAGTCATACTCTAAAAATAGTCAATAGCGTTATTTATTTTTTTAATCGTTTATATCATACGGAAAAGCTTCCTGAGTTCCTCTGGTGAGTGGCTGTAGGACAATGCCATATCCGGGGTAATCTTCCCTGCGAGCGCAAGGTCCCGTAGGGCGCTGTCCATCGTAATGGATCCGTCTTTGGATCCGGATAAAACAAAGGAAGGGATCTGCTCGGTCTTGTGTGTGCGGATTAAGTTCCGGATTGCGGTATTCAGGACCATGACCTCTGCTGCAAGCACTCGTCCTGCACCTGCTGCATCAGGTATCAGCTGCTGGGAAATCACCGCCTGGAGCGTTGCACTAAGCTGTGTGCAGACCATCGGCTGCTGCTCCGCTGGAAAGACGCTGATGATCCGGTCTATGGTTTCCGCCGCAGAGTTTGTATGCAGGGTTGCGAATACCAGATGCCCGGTTTCGGCCGCCGTGAGCGCACTGCTGATCGTCTCGAGGTCTCGCATCTCACCAATAAGGATAATGTCCGGGTCCTCCCGGAGCACGGCGCGAAGCGCATCGCTGTAGCTGCGTGTATCCTGTCCGATCTGCCGCTGGTTGATAATGCATTTATCGGGATGATAGACATACTCGATCGGGTCCTCCAGCGTGATGATGTGCTGAGCTCTGGTTTCGTTGATCCTCTCCAGGATGGCAGCGAGCGTCGTGGATTTACCGGATCCGGTTTCTCCCGTCACAAGGATAAGTCCCTGACGGTATTCCGGGAAATGCATGACCGCCTCCGGGAGTCCGAGCTTTTCCAGTGCCGGGATATGATCTGCCAGGATACGAATCGCAGCGGAGATCGTCCCCATCTGATGGAAAAGGTTGACACGGATACGCCTGCCGCATGCTGTAAGTCCAAGGTCAAGCTCCCCGGTTTCCCTGATTTCGTCAAAGCGTGATCCTGCAAGCTTCTCTGCGACTTGCAGGCAGTCCTGTGGAGTAAGCGCCCCAATATCCAGGTCCCGGATTTTACCGTTCACTCTGCATTTCGGGCAGATGCCTGCAATAATGTGAATGTCGGAAGCCCCCATGTCAATCGCCTTTTGTATCAGTTCCTCTATCACAATATCCTCCTGTATAATATTCCCCTGCATAATACCTCCCTGTATCATAACTCTCCAGTTCATTCCTCTCTGCATCATCCCACCGGTATGCTTTCTCACCTGGCGGTGCCTGCGTTTCGTAATTACAAAATTACATAATTTCTGAATGACACAATTTCATAATTTTAGCTACATTCTGAAATTTCCGGATAAAAATGTCAATCTTTTTGCAGAAAACATTCGCAAGATACCAATGGAAATGTTAAAATACGAGTAGCTTCGTTTTGTTTTATTTTAGGAGGAACATTACATGAAAATTTTAAGATGTGAGAGCTGCGGTAAGATCGTGATGATGGTTAAGGACAGTGCATGCCCGACCAAGTGCTGCGGCGAACCAATGGTAGAGCTTGTACCCAATACTACAGATGCTGCCCAGGAGAAACATGTGCCGGTTGTAACAGTTGCGGGAAATCAGGTTACCGTTACGGTTGGTTCCATAGAGCATCCGATGCTGGAGGAGCATTTTATCCAGTGGATTATCCTGGAGACCTCCGAGGGCATCCAGAAAAAGGATCTGAAGCCTGGTCAGAAGCCGACAGCGACCTTTGCTCTTACGGATGGCGAGACTGCTCTTGCAGCGTATGAGTACTGCAACCTCCATGGCCTCTGGAAAAAGGAAATCTGATAAAAGGACATCTGAAAGGACATCTGATAGAAGGAAATCCAAATCAAGTTAAAAATTAAACTCATAGCTTTAATACTTCACACAAAGAACCTCCGGGCAGGATGGGAATTTTTCTTAACTCCTGCTCCGGAGGCTCTTTTATGTACGATTCATTTTCCTCACATATCACGCTCTTACAGAATAAGCTCTTAGAGAATTTCTCTCGGCAAAGCCCACTTCTTTAGAATTTGGAGTGTCAAAATCCCGGTACAAATGCAAAGATTACTGCAAATATCAGTGCCGGAAGTAAATTGGCGACCCGGACGGTCCTGGGCTTAAAGAGATTCACGCCCACGAGAAAAATCAGGATCGAGCCGACCAGGGAGATATTGTCGAGAGCCTGTGTGGTCATAACCGGCTGAAGCAGTCTGGCAAGAAATGTCATACTGCCCTGCAGGATCCCGACCGGGATAGCCGAGAACACACAGCCTTTCCCCATAGAGGACGCCATCACCATCACAATAATAAAGTCCAGTACGGCTTTTGCTGCAAGAGTAGAGTAATCGCCGTAAATTCCATCCTGAATTGAACCTACAATCGCCATCGCACCGATACAGACCGTAAGGGACGCACTGACAAAGCCGTTGATAAACTGCTTATCGTTACTGTTGCCGGTCCGCACCTTAAGCCAGGCACCAAATGCCTCAAACTTGGAGTCAAGATCAATGATTTCCCCAAGTACAGCTCCCAGTACCAGCGAGAGAATCATCATCATGGTGCCCTTCGTGCCAAATTTTGCCGGATCGGAATCGCTTACGGTCAGCATCTTGGAGACCGCCCCGCTGATACCGATAAAGACGACGGCTGCAGCATTTGCCTTTAAGACCGTTTCCTGGAACCGGGAAGTGAGAAACCTGCCGGTTCCAAGTCCCAGCAGACCTCCTGCTGTAATCCCCAGTACATTTAGGATTGTGCCTGTTCCTACCATTTTATCCTGTCCACTCCGCTCTCAGATTTCCGTCAGGGTCCTTGCGACCTCTTCCACCGTGGTGATGCCTTCCTCCACCAGCCGCTCTGCGTTTTGCAGCATCGTGACGTATCCGGTTTCTCTCGCAAGCTTCCGGAACTCCTGCTTATCCGCGCCATTTGTGATGCAGCTTCGGAGTGCGTCATTCATCAAAAGTACCTCAAAATTACCGATTCTGCCACGGTATCCGGTATGGAAGCAATGATCACAGCCTCTGCCATGGTAATAGATCCTGCCCGGGCAATCTGTGAGTCCCGCCGCACGGATCGTTTCCGTATCCGGCTGATATGGTTCCTTACAGTTCACGCAGATTCTGCGGAGGAGCCGCTGGGAAATGATTCCCCTAAGACCTGCCGAGATCAGATACGGCGGTACCCCCATGTCCTTAAGACGGTCTATCGCCGAAACTGCGTCCTCCGTGTGAATGGTGGTGATCACGAGATGTCCGGTCAGGGCGGCACGCATGGCAATCTCCGCCGTTTCCCCATCACGGATTTCTCCCACAGCGATGATATCTGGATCCTGACGGAGGATTGCCCGGAGGCCGGAAGCAAAGGTGAGCCCGACCTTTTCATTGATCTGCACCTGGGTTGCTCCCTGGATGTTATACTCCACCGGATCCTCCAACGTGATCAGATTGGTATGCTCCGAGAGCAGCTCTTGGATCAAGGTATACATCGTAGAGGATTTACCGGAGCCGGTTGGTCCTACGATCATGATTACGCCCGAGGTAAGCTTCATCAGCTTGTCGATCTTGGGATCCTCGGACTCCGGTAGACCGATGCCCCGGCGGTTCAGCTTGTCCCCATCTCTTTTTAGGAGACGGATTACAATTTTTTCACCATAAATCGTCGGAAGCGTTGAAACACGGAGGTCAATATCCTGCCCCTTGATGCGAAGTCTCGCACGTCCATCCTGCGGCACACGTTTCTCTACGATATCGAGTCTGGACATGATTTTTAAGCGGCTGAGCACTGCATCCTGCAGATTTCTCGGTATTGTCAGAATTTTCTGGAGACGGCCGTCAATTCTCATCCGGATATTCATATCTCCCTCTGTCGGTTCCCAGTGGATATCCGAAGCATTCTCCGTAAATGCCCGCTCGATGATGGAGTTCACAAGCCGGATCGTCGGTGCGCTTTCCTCCTCGATGTCCTCTGCTGCGCTGCTCTGCACCTCATCATCGGTGATTCCGGCTTCCGCCCGCATCTGTGCCATCGCCTCCGCAGCACCTTCGTTGCCATACAGCGTATTGATGGCATGCTCCACCGCACTCTGCGACGCAATCATCGGTACAATCCGTTTCCGGGAGAGCCTGCCTGCCTGCTCCTGCGCGACAAAGTTCATGGGATCTGCCATCGCAAGAAAAAGCGAGTCTCTCGAAACTCTGACAGGTACGATCAGCTCGCTTTTGGCAAGATTTTTGGGGATATATTTTGCCATTTCCGGATCAATATCGATCTTGGTTAAATCTATATAATCTATGCCAAGCTGCATGCGCAGCGCATCGATGAGCTGCGCCTCGGTAATGAACTTGTATTTCACAAGGATCGAGCCGAGACGATCTCCATCCTGTTTTTGCAGCTTCAGTGCCTCTGTAAGCTGTTCCTCGGAGATCAGTCCCATCTCCACCAGCATATCACCCAGTCGTTTCGTTTTCATGATATTACTACCTGTTAAGACCTTCCCTTTGGCTCCTTGCCGTAATCCATAACATATTGCACAAAGTACTCTACGCCCAGCTTCAGAACGGACTCGTCAATGTCAAAGTACGGACTATGCTGCGGGTATCTCCCGGCAGGATCATGGACACCACCTCCCAGAAGCAGAAAACACTTCGGATTTGTATATTTAGCAAAATCCTCTCCAGCCATCTGCAGTGGATACTGGATTACATGCTCCTTACCAAATACCTTTGCCGCCGCGCTCTCTGCAAGCTTTGTCGGAGCTTCATCATTGACTGTCACCGGCGGACCCCAATGATAGTCCAGCCGGATTTTTGTCCTCGTTGCTTCCGCCACGCCATCCAGCACACGCTTCATGATGTCCGGATAGTTATTTCTTAACGTATTATCAAAGGCGCGCGTAGTGCCGCTTAAATGCGCTGTGCCCGGGATTACATTGGATGTGGTTCCGGCATGGAAGG
>DJXY01000080.1 GCA_002449915.1 Oribacterium sp. UBA6992 | reverse complement strand
GATAGCCTGACGTATCCACCATGTGGCATAGGTCGAGAGCTTAAATCCTTTATCCGGATCAAACTTATCGACACCCTTCATAAGACCGAGATTTCCCTCCTGGACAAGATCCAGGAAGCTCATGCCACGTCCGGTATATCTTTTAGCAACAGATACGACCAGGCGGAGATTGGCTTCGATCAGGCGCCGTTTGGCATTCATATCACCGTTCTTGCTTTTGGTTGCAAGATCATATTCCTGCTCAGGCGTAAGGAGCGGTATGGTGCCGATTTCCTTAAGATAAATACGGACCGGATCATCAGTGCTGATTTCTGATAAGGATGCGATAGAGTCTAGGTTAAGATTCCGGACTTCGCGATCTTCGTCAGAAAGATTATCGTCATAGTTATCCTCGTCCTCCTCCTCTTCCATAAGATCTTCATCCATAGGCATGTCATCCTCCTGTTTTTGCAAAGCAGAAGAGGCTTGAGGCGCGGAGGTTCTGGCAGCAGCGGCAGGCTTTGCAAGCGGACGGCTTTTGAGTGTGTCGCTGATGCTGATGCCTTTCATTTCAAGAAACGCACGAATGTTATTAAACTGTTCATCTGTAACATCATAGTCTGCAAAAGCCTGCTGGAACTCATCCAGGGAAACAACATTATGAGAGTTGTTGGCAAGCTTTGTGAGACCTGCAAGAATGCCGTTAAATGAAGTGGGATCAAGAACTTTTTTAGTGTTATTACTCATTTATTTCCGTATAAAATAAAACAATACATGTCTGAAAGCTCAATTATCATAAACTGTTCTGTCAAATATATCAACTGAAAAATGTAATGAAAAAGAGCACTGCTGTATAAAAAAATTCAGAGGCAAATAAAAAGAGCCGATCTCCTGACCGAGATCGGCTCTTTGGATTTTTAAAATTTATGCAGCTGTGATAGCTCCGGTTGGGCAAGCCTCCTCACAAGCGCCGCAATCGATGCAGGTATCAGCATCTACAACGTACTTGGTCTCGCCCTCAGAAATAGCGCCAACAGGACAAGTAGAAGCGCAGGATCCACAGCTGATGCAATCATCACTAATTGTATGTGCCATATAAAGTTCCTCCTCTGAACTATACTTAAGTGTTTATGTACTCATGTACATCGTGAACTTATTGTATCTCAAATTTACGCATTAAACAATAGCAATAATTTTCGAAAATTGTATTTTTTCTGAAAATTAATTCCTTGCTGGAAACTAGGAATTGGTTAGGCATATATAACGCAGAACATGTTTTTTACATTGCAAAAAACAGAGCCCCTTTGGACCAATCACTCATACTACCGCAGCGGAAAAAAATAATATCAACAGAGGCTTGAAATTTTATGTCAGGAGAGCAAATGGATTCGGCTTTCGTTTTGTAAAAATGAATGGAATCGTATATACTTAATTTGAAATACATTGGACATGAAATAGTGTCTGTCAGGAAGTAACAATATGGAAAAAAATAAAAATAAACGGAAAGGGTCTTTCCTCTTTTATATGATCCCGGTTGTATTGATTGTGGCGATCGGTGTTTTTGGCTTTTTATTTCTCCGTGATTTTATGGCATACCGTGAAGCGGATTCCGAGTATGCCGTATTGCAGGAGTACATGACGGAAGCCCAGGATCAAGCTTCCGCACAGGAAAGCTCTATGTCAGATGAGACAGAG
This sequence comes from Oribacterium sp. UBA6992, assembly GCA_002449915.1. Taxonomy (GTDB): domain Bacteria; phylum Bacillota; class Clostridia; order Lachnospirales; family Lachnospiraceae; genus Oribacterium. The sequence goes on along the minus strand of DJXY01000080.1, from coordinate 7,287 downwards.
GAAACTTCTGTACTGGAGAGCACGGAATATGTTAAACCACCGTATCAGTATCTCAGCATAGATTACGATAAGCTGAAATCTATCAACGACGATTTTGTTGGCGTCATAGACATTCCCGCTTTAAGCATTAAATATCCGGTTGTATACAGCGTGGATAATGCCAACTATCTACACCGCACCTTTGAGAATAGAAATAACTTTGCAGGTTCCATTTTTTTGGACGCCAATGCGGCGAGAGATTTTAACGATGCCAATACCTTTATCTTTGGGCATAATATGAAAAACGGTTCTATGTTTGGGAAATTAAAGCATTTTGCGACTAAGTCCGGACTCGTGGATTCCGATCCCTATATTTATATCTATTTAAAGGATGAAGTCCGGAAATACAGGATATTTTCTTTTTATCAGACGGTGGATGGGAGTGAAGTTTACAATGATTTTGATGGAGACCAGGGCTATGAGCAGTATGTCAAGATGATTCTCCGGAACTCATCCTATAAAACCTTTGATCAAAGCGCAGTGGACTTTACACAGCATCCTAAGCTGATTACGCTGTCCACCTGTACCGGGCGGACGGATGGCAACCAGAGATTTGTAGTGCACGCAGCATTGGTAGAGAGCATTGCGTATACTTCGTGAGCTATACATTCACAGAGGATGCATGCGCTGCAATTCTTAAGGACATAGCTCATATTCCATAATTTGATATACCGCCCTGTAAGTATCCGGCAGTATAATAAGGATATACTCAAAATGATCATCTCAATGGCTGATGGTATGGAAAGGAACAAATAAATATGGCACCAGAAATTTCAAACAAGATGGCTTCTCTGCACGGTTCAATGATTCGTGAGCTGTTTAAGCTCGGCGCGGATCCCAATATGATATCCTTTGGTGGCGGCAATCCCTCCGCTGAAACATTTCCGGTAAAGGAAATAGAAGAGATTGCAGCGGAGGTTTTGACCAATGATCCGATCTCTGTTCTGCAGTATGGCCTGACGGAAGGCTATACACCGCTCCGGGATACGCTGAAGTGTTATCTTGCGGAGAAGGAAGGCTTTGATTTTGAAAAAAACGAGCTGTTTATTGTTTCCGGAGGTCAGCAGGGCGCAGATCTTACGACAAAGGTGCTTGTGAATGAAGGCGACGTGGTGCTCACGGAGGAGCCTGCATTTGTTGGCTGTCTTAATACCTTCCGTTCTTATGGCGCCAAGCTTGTCGGTATCCCGATGCAGATGGATGGTATGGATACGGAAGCATTGGAGAGTACTCTTGCGCGTCTCACGGCATCGGGAGAGAAGGTTCGTTTCCTCTACACCATTCCATCCTTCCAAAATCCGACCGGTATCACAACGGTGCTTGCCAAGCGGAAGGAAGTATACCGGATCTGTCAGAAATATGACATTATGATCCTGGAGGATAACCCCTACGGCGAGTTGAGATTTGCCGGGAGCAATGTTCCGACCATCAAGTCCATGGATACGGACGGTCGGGTTCTGTACTGCGGAAGCTTCTCCAAAACCATGGCACCTGCCTTCCGGATTGGTTTCCTGGTTTTTGACAAGTCACTGATAAACCCGATTACAGTTGCCAAGCAGTGCACAGATGTTCACTCCAACGTGCTGTTTCAGTACATCTGCAATGAATATATGACAAAGTATGACTGGAATGCACACCTTGAGACCTCGAGGAATGTCTATCACCATAAGGCATCCCTTATGCTTGAGCAGATGAAGCTTAAGTTCCATCCGGATGTGAAATTCAGCACGCCGGAGGGTGGCTTGTTTGTTATGGCGTTTCTGCCGGAGGGCATGGACGCATATCCGTTTGTAAGAGAAGCCATTAACAAGGGCGTGCTTCTGGTACCGGGATCTGCATTCCTGGCAGATCCTGCCGGGGTCTCCAATGGATTCCGACTGAACTACTCCTCTCCATCGGATGAAAAAATTGTGAAGGGCATTGATATCCTCGGTAAACTGACGTATGCCTGGATCCAGAATCATAGCGTCCAGTAGTTATGCAAATGCAGCTTCCAATGCAAAGCGGATACACCGGACGGAACAAATGGAAGCCATCGTTTTACGTAAGTAAGGCTGTTACTAACGTACAGTTATGCATTATCCAATTCATGGGACTCGTACTTCTGAATCCTATGAATTGGAAGCATATCAGTCGTCGGCAGCAGCCTCTTTTTTGACCACATTTTTAAAAAAGTTTTGGAGATGGAGAAATATCTCGGTACGATCGACACAATTTTTTATGAAATGCTATATGACTATTGAAATTTAAAATATTAATGATATAATAAAAATCGTAAAGAGTAGAAGAGAAGTAAAGAAGGGAATTCATTCCGATGCTATTCTTTACCATCAGACTTGAAACCTGGAGTTTGATGGGCAAAACCGGAGAAATCCGGCGACGCAAAGCTATAGGGCCTTAAATGGCAGCCAGTTGCAATCTTCAAAAGTAAAAGCGAGTTTCACATTTCAGAGAGTAGTGAAATGTTCCGAAAGCTTCGGAAAGAAGGCGCTTTTATCCGGAGATTAATTCTCTATCCGTTTAGAAAATTAATTCAGCGAAGATTCAGGTTGACTGGCACTGTGCTTCCACAGTGTCAAATTTTTTTATCAAATTCATATTTAGCAAAACCGGAGAAATCCGGTGACGCAAAGCTATAGGGACTGAAAATGTCAGCCAGTTGCACTCATTGATCAGAAAAGGATTCTATCCCTTCTGAGATATGTTTCTTGGATCACATCTCCTCTTCCCTATGGCACAGGAGGAGAGAAGAAATGAGAAACTTAATCAGAAGATTCGTTGTATTAACATTAGTTCTTGCATCACTTTTCAGCATGACAGCCTTTGCCTCTACCAATGCACAGACCGAAGCAGCAGTTTCCAAGATCAATCAGATCCGTATCGCAGCAGGTCTCAATCCTCTTAGCACCGGTGATGCAGCTCTGCAGAGCGCGGCAGATGAGAGAGCTGAGGAGATCACGCGGAAATTCTCACATACAAGACCAGATGGCAGTGCATGGTACACAGTGAATCCGGATGTGGTGTATGGCGAGAATCTTGCAGAGAATTATGCCACAGCAGATGCCGTTGTAAATGCATGGATGGCATCTCCTGCGCACAAGGCTAACATCCTTAAGGCAGATTTCACTAAGGTGGCAATTTCATCCTATGAAATGAATGGCGTTACCTATTGGGCAGAGGAGTTCTGTTATTAAGCATCCGGATCATGGGCTTGTAGCAAAGACATAAAAACCATAACATAATAAACAAAAATAACTAAAAATAAGGCAGTTTGCAAGGGAAGGCTATGCAGACTGCCTTTTAATATTGAGAAATTTGGTAAAAATCTCTAAAAACCTTTGCAATATTATACAACATGCATTAATATGGTATAAAGAATGACGCAGTGCATGCTAAAAGGGGATTGCAATTGCGCTTTTAAGGGGAGAGATATTATGGGGGAAAAGCCGGACCATGTAGAGATACACATGCTTGGAGGATTTTCAGTCAAGGTCAATGGGCGGACCATTGGTTTCGGTCATGCTGCCAGCGCCAACTATATCCGCCTTTTGCAGTTTGTGTGGCTGAATCAGAAACGAGGCGTTTCCAAGACAGAAATTCTTGGCAATATTCTGGGCTATCGTGACTTGTCAGATGAGGGAAACAGCTTCTATAATCTTTTGTATCAGGCGAGAAAGAAGCTTGCTGCAGTGGGATTTCCCGGAGAGAAGTATCTTGTCTCGGAAAACAGCATTATCCTGCCGGAGCCCGGTCCGGAGCTTACTGTGGATGCGGTACAGTTTCAAGAGCTTTGTCAGCAGGCGGAGCTATTACAGCCGGAAAGCGCGGAGGCAGCAGATGTTGTAGACCATAAGCGGGCACTGTATGAGGAGGCATTTGCACTTTATGCAGGAGAGCTGCTGCCAAGGAACTCTACGGAAATGTGGGTTATTACCGAGAGCCTTACATTAAAGGAGCTATATAACCGCTGCATCGTATGGCTTGCCGAGGATTATAAAAAGCATAAAAGATACGACGATATGTACCGGATCTATCAGTCTGCGAGCAATATTTACCCTGATGAGGACTGGCAGGCAGGGATGATTGAAGCACTTGTATGGAAAAAGGACCTGCAGGCCGCCTACCGCCTGTATGATCAGACGGTAGCATATTACAGGGAGAAGCTGGGTATTTCCGTAAGTGAACGGCTGCGCGAGGCACATCATAGTATTGAGAGCGCTCTGAGAGATAACACAGACAATATATCCGACATTCAGAGCCTGATTTTCCAGCAGGATCAGGATGCCGTAGAGGCAGAAAAACTCGATAAGCTTCCGGGGGCATATTTCTGCTCTTATCATATTTTCACTGCCATTTATAATATCTTAAGAAGAAATATGGAACGGCGAGGCGTAAGCATTTATATGATGCTTTGCACGATCGTAGATTATAAGGGCGAGGCGATCCAGAACAAAGAGAAGCTGAAACATCGTTTTCCAGGACTGAAACGGGCAATGTATCGCTCGCTCAGGCAGGGAGATGTATTTACAAAATACTCGGACGCACAGATCCTTGCATTACTAATCGGTGTAAAAGAGGAAAATTTTGATTCCATTGCCCGCAGGATCAACCGGAATTTCAAGCTCGAGGCAGGAGACAGTGCGGAGATGGAGTACCGCATCGTTTCTGTAGCGGAGATACCGGGTATCATTAAGGCGGATTAAGGAAGGTATATATGACAAAAACAGCCAACAGACTGTACGGAATCAATGTGATGAGTGCGGCTGTGGACCATTGTGAGGGGAGAGATTTCAGCGGTCGTCTTTATACGCTCTATGATCGTGAGCCGCGGCAGTTTCATTCCGTCATGGATTTGATCCAGCAGATGGACAGCCAGTTTGATCTTTGGGATTATCCGCAGTCTGCCAGTATCGACAGGAGCTTTAGAGGAAATCGCAATCAAACAGATGCTTCCACTATGCCTCCGGAGCGTGAATTGGAGCATGAATTCAGGAGACAGCGGCTTCCGGACTATGCTTCCGGACTTAAGCAATATGACCTCCTGGAGCATCCGGGCAGGATAGGCACCTATATCATAAAGGTTAAGTTCCGTCAACATGCCACCTGGCAGGGACAGGTTCACTTGGTGGAAAGAGACAGGATTGAAGCTTTTAACAGTGTACTGGAACTGGTCAAGATTCTGGATGCCGATCTGCATGAAGCATAATAGAAGCTGTACGTTAATAAGATGCATGAGGACGTGCGTGCTAAAACACGATATATTAGAGACAGGTGCAGAGCCTGTCTTTTTTTTGAGTGCGTTTTATGGCAAGTAGAAGTATAATGTCAAAATAATCCTTTAAGAGAAATGGAAATGGCTTAAAAGACATGAGACAAAAATTTATATACAAGTGCGGTAGGCAGCCTTTTTTTTCAAGGCGCCTTACACGCAAATGCATCTTGCCTATACTGCTCATGATGGCGCTGACCTCCTGCCAGAGTCCGAAGTATCACCCGGCGGAAACAGAATCCGCGGCGACAGTAAGTACTGCGGAAAATACACAGGGACATACATCGGATCATATCCAGGAGAGTACAAATGCGGGCTTTCCAGGAGGTGCACAAGACCTCATACCGGAAAACGCATACCAGCACCTGCCTGCAGACACAGGAGATCAAACCAGAGAAGCATCTGAGGATATCCAGTACCGCTTTGCTGCTGACAAGGCATTTGCACCGTTTTCCGAGGAAAATGAGAAGAGCAGTGAAGAGAATTGTCGGTTCCGGGGGATGTCTGTCGAGATCCTGCAAACGATTGCGGCAGAGCAGAACATAAACTATGAAATCGTTCCGATGGATTTTTCCGCAATTCTGCCGTCTGTCATTTCCGGTGGCTCGGATGCGGCACTTGCTGTGGCATTTACACCGGAGCGGGCCGAGAAGCTTAATTTTTCGGACTTTTATGCGGAGGGCAGCCTGTGCCTTGTGATTGGAGACCGGAGCTGGAAACCTGAAACAGACAGTAACGGCATACTGCCGGAGGAGTCGATACCGGACGTCTATTCAGATGGTACGGCGGAAGAAATTACAGGAGTGCAAAGTCTGCTGAATAAAACCGTTGCCGTCCGGGAAGGAACGGTCGCTGCCGAGTGGGCGGAAAATAACCGTGAAAGATATGGCTTTACGATCAATACTCTGCAGGAACTCCCTTCGATGGTGGAAGCAATCCGGGACGGGGAAGCGGACGCCTTTATAGAAGAAAAAACAGCAGTTTCCTATCAGATGAGACAAGGGGAGCTTATGGGGCTTAAAATCTGCGAGGACCTTGAACCATCTGTGGAGCTTGCATTCGCAGTAGATAAAGGAGAGAATGCAGGCTTGCTTGAGAAATTGAACCGGGGACTCAAGAAACTAAAAGACAGCGGGGAGTACAGCGAAATCCTTAAGCGCTATCAAGATTGACAGGGATCTAAAGTGGGTGATATGATAAAAGACCTAGTAGATTAATAGGAATTATAACTTCTGCTTATATGTGAGGTAGTTCTATGGATATAAAAAAAGTAACAGAGGATCTGGAATCAGAGCTTGTTTCAATGCGCCGGTATTTCCATGAGCATCCGGAACGCTCCTGGGAGGAACACAATACACAGAAAAAAATCGAGGCATGGCTTGACGAGCTTGGGATTCCGTATGTGGAGGCGGTCCGCACCGGGGTCATTGCCACGATCAAGGGCAAAAATTCCGGGAACCGCGTCATAGGGATCCGCGCGGATATTGATGCGTTACCGATTGAGGAGCAGGGTACATGCGCCTACAAATCCCAGAATCTGGGTACGATGCATGCCTGCGGACACGATGCGCATATTACGATCCTTATGGGTACAGCCAAGGTGCTCGCGGAGCATAGGGACGAGCTTAAGGATACGGTGCGGCTTATTTTTCAGCCGGCGGAAGAGAGCATCGAGGACAGCGGCGCGTATTATATGAAGGATGAGCCGTTGGTAAAGGAGTGCGACACCTTGATCGGCCTCCATATCTGGGCGGAGATAGAGGCCGGCTATGCATCGCTTCGCTTTGGTCCGGTCATGGCTTCCGCGGATACCTTTGACATTTATATCGAGGGCAAGGGAGGACACGGCGCACATCCGGACGGAAGCATTGATCCGATTGCGGCAGGGATCGAGGTTGTAGAAAATCTGAACCGGATCGTAGCGAGGGAGATTGATCCGCTGAAGCCGGCAGTGATTAGTGTGACTTCCTTCCATGCCG
>DJXY01000209.1 GCA_002449915.1 Oribacterium sp. UBA6992 | reverse complement strand
CGTCGGACTGCAGATGTACGAGGAGGATTGTCCGGATGAAACAAGGAAAAAGGTTCATGTATTCGGCTCGGACAGCGCATCGGCAGGACAATGCAATATCTGTCTCCGCATAAAGGAATTAAAGGAGCAGGGGCTGGATTTTGAACATGTGGTAAAAGAAATCGATGACATGATCTACCGCATGCAGACCTATTTCGTACTGGAAAATCTGGATACGCTGCGTAAAAACGGGCGTCTCTCTGCAGTAAAGTCCCTGCTGGTCTCCGCCCTTAATATAAAGCCTGTTATGGGCGCAATACACGGCGTAATCATTCAGAAGGACCGGCAGCGTGGGATGAACCGTGCCTTAAAAAAGATGGTGGAAATTGCTGTAGCTGAAGCCGGCGGACCGGAAAAGACCCGTGATCTTCGTGTGGTAATCACGCATGTCAACTGTCCGGAGCGGGCAGAGTTTGTCAAAGAAGAGCTGATGCGTACTGCACCTTTCCGGGATATCGTCATTACAGATGCCATGGGTGTCGCTACAGTGTACGCCTGCGACGGCGGCATTGTAATCGCGCTTTGATACTCCCCCCCTAATCAGAGAGGGGGAGTTTTAAATTTTGCTGATATCTCACTGTACTCCAAAAGCAAGCTATTATAATTGCAGACTATAACAAAGCCTATTAAAATATTTTCAAAATATTTTAATAGGCATAAAACCAAAGAGCAGCTTAAAGTTTTATATTTTCATCAAACAATGAAAAAAAGTTGGATGCTGTACTGTCCGGATGGGCTTTTAAATCTATGGTTTTCCAAAAAGGTTCCCGGAAACGGATAATATGCTGTCCGCTATAGTCGCCGAAACTTTTATCAAATGCGGTTGTACGGATAGAGGCTTCCAGGCGCTGTTTTCTGGCAAGGGTTGCCTCCTCATCATATGCATTGACGCACTTCAAAATATAGTATTTGCCCTCCATTTCAATGATATCACTGATCTGGTTCTGCTCCAGTTGAAATGCCGCATCATAATATGCGTTGTCCTGTTCCGACTTTGCAAGTGTCACATTGATTTCCGGATCCTCGGAATATTGTCCTGCATAATACGCAAAGTTAGCGCCGGAGACATTCACATCCTGAAGCAGCTTCTCGGCAAGCTCTGCATCGGATGTCACAATCTGCTGCACCTCGATGATTTTAGCATCTGCATCGGAAATCTCCGAGTTTACATTGCTGAGCAGATATTCTGCCGTTTTACATGCTACAAAATACTCTGTATACATGGAAACCACATCGGATTCCGTACAGTTCCCCATCATCGCTATGTCCTCAGCCGAGAGACTCTGAAAAAACGTATGAGAAATACTCCGGATGCTTTCCATCTCCGTGGAGGTTGCAATAATACCTTTTTCCTCTGCAAGCATATTAAGTGTTTTTACATTTTGGAGAAACTCCCTGGATTTTGCAATAAAATATGCACCATAGGTATCCTCCTGTTGTCCCTCCAGTGGCAGATCCCATATCGTATCTCCAAAAATCTGCCGGTATCGGTTCCGTTCCGAACCGACAACAATCATGCTCTCTGCTTCCGTGTAGCCTGCAACATCCTCTGTTTTCCCCGTAATTTCGATTCCCTTACAAGAAACTAAGCTGCATGCCAGAAGCATGCAGCTCAGTAATAGTATTATCTTTTTTAAAAATCTGATCAAATTCATCGGCAATGTCTCTTATGTAAATCAATACTGCGTTTTAACGACAAAGGCAACAAGGATGCCAAGGATTGCCCCCGCCAGCACCTGCAGCGGCGTATGTCCGACATACTCCTTTAATTTCTTTTCAAATTCCTCCCCCTTCCAGTTAAAGGGATTATCCAGGAGGATCTTGTTAAGTATAACCGCCTGTTTGCCCGTTTCTCTCCGGACACCTGTGGCATCATACATCACAACAGAGGCAAGAACGAAGCATATTGCAAAATACGGGCTCTCCAGTCCGTACTGCAAGGCAGCGGCCGTAGTCAGCGCGCAGACCGTAGATGAGTGGCTGGACGGCATCCCGCCGGAGCCGGTCAGTCGCTCCCAGTTGATGCCTTTATTAAAATAAGCATCAATTGCGGTTTTCAGCACCTGCGCTATGGTCCAGCCAACAACAGCTGAAATCAACATATAGTTATCAAGTAAAGCATCCAGAAAATTCATTTTAATATCCGATCAGCCAGTCATACAGCTCCTGATACTTGAGAGCGCTCGTTCTCCAGGAGTAGTCCTTAAGCATAGCGCGGTCTACAATCTTGTTCCAGTCCCGTTTCCGGTCATAGTAAATCTGTTCGGCATAGCGGATTGTGCCAAGCATCTCATGTGCATTGTAATTAGCAAAGGAGAAGCCGGTTCCGGTATCCTCATATTCATTAAACGGCTCAACGGTATCCTTGAGTCCTCCGGTTTCCCGTACGATCGGAATGGTACCATAGCGCAGCGCAATCAGCTGTGAGAGACCGCACGGCTCAAACAGGGACGGCATCAGATATGCATCGCAAGCTGCGTAGATCTTATGGCTGATTTCATTAGAATAATAGATCTGCGCAGAAACCTTGTCATGATACTTCCAGTCGTAATGGCGGAACATGTTTTCATACTTTTCATCACCTGTTCCAAGCACAACAAACTGGATATTGTCCTGGCAAAGCTCATCCATTACACACTGGATCAGATCGAGCCCCTTCTGATCTGTCAATCGGGAGACAATACCAATCATAAACTTGCCGGGATCGACTGCCATGCCCCAGTCTTCCTGTAAAGCCTTTTTGTTTTTATATTTTTCCTTCCGGAAATTTTTCTGATTATATTGTTTTACAATGTATGGATCTGTTTCCGGATTCCATTGATCATAGTCGATGCCGTTGACTATGCCACGGAGGTCATGTTCTCTGGCGCGGAGCAGTCCATCCAGTCCCTCTCCGTAAAACGGCATTTTGATTTCCTCTGCATAGGTTTCAGAAACGGTAGTGATGGCATCCGCATATACAATTCCGCCCTTTAACAGATTTCCATCCTTCTTACACTCCAGCTTATCCGGTGTGAAATAGTAATCCGAGAGCTGTGTAAATCTCTGAATCGTCTTAACATCCCATACACCCTGGAATTTCAGGTTATGGATCGTAATGACAGATTTGATAGAGCGATAAAACTCACCGCCGGCAAAGCGATCATGTAAAAGCACCGGTACAAGTCCGGTCTGCCAGTCATGGCA
>DJXY01000177.1 GCA_002449915.1 Oribacterium sp. UBA6992 | reverse complement strand
CCCGTCTTTTTCATCATCGGGATGGTTACAGAGCCTGTTGTCACGGTATTTCCGACTGAAGATCCGGACACCATACCGCAGAGTGCGGAAGAAATCACCGATACCTTGGCAGGACCTCCGGATGCCGCGCCCGCAATGCTGTTGGCACAGGCAATAAAGAAATCCGAAATGCCGGTAGATTCCAGAAAGGCTCCAAAAATTACAAACAACGCAATATAAGTACTGCAGACACCGATCGGCGTGCCAATCACACCTGTGGTTGTATAAAAGAGATTGTAGATTACCTTCCTGAGACTGTTGCCGGATGCGAATGCATATACCACAAAAGCCGCGGCAACGATCAGGATTGGCAGGCCGGTAACTCTGCGGCAGCACTCTGCCAGCACCAGGATACCAATAATGCCAAGGATCACCTCCGTCTGATTGATCCTGGTCGCATGATTGATGATCTCGCGGTTATTGGCAACAAAGTAGAAAAAGCTTCCACTTCCAAGTGCCGCAATGATAATGTCATAAAACGGCACATGATTGGCTTTCACTGCCCTGGTGCTTTTTCTGGCAGGAAACAGCAGAAAGACAAAAATGATGACAAACCCAAGGAACAATGGGCGGCGGATACGTTCGTCCCACACCGCAAACAGATTCATGTAAACAATAAAAAGCGAGAATGCAGCGAGCAGCAGCTTAATCACCTTTTCCGGTATGCCGGTCCAGAGTCTGGTATTGGACTCCCGGTCATACTTTTTCATCACCTCATCGACATCCGCCTGCGTCCCGACCTCGATCCCCGGTGTCGTACTCATGTTTCTTTTGTCTTTCATCTCATACCTCCTTACGCTGATGTCTCCTCAAAGCCTGAGAAAATGCTTATAGGAAAACCTTACTTCAGCGTTTCGTCCGCACAAATCCCTTAAACTGATTCCCTCCCCATCATTGATCGTCAATGTATGGTCGGAAACCGTACCTACAAAATAGATCAGGTTGTCCATCCGCTTGTCAAATCCGGAAACAATCATGCTCCCATCATCTCCATACTCCAGAGTCTGGCCATCCTCCAGCTCTGTCTGAACACCTGCTCCAAATCCGTAATAGACTGTTTTTTCCACATAGATGCCATCCGGCTTCAGCGTGTAATAATCTATTAACGGACTCTTATTGACAGAATGTACAAAGCCGACACTAAATGTATCTCCATCCCCGACGGTATACTCCGCGTATACTTTGCCGGTACTGGCATTACTTAAGATCAGCCTGCCATGTCCTGCCGCATAAAAGATGATGGCGGCTGCCGCTACGATGAGTAACAGCGCAGCCGCCATAATCCACAGCTTTTTATGTTGATTTAACTTAGTCAACGGTTATGCCCTGCTCCTCATAGTACTTCTTAGCACCCGGATGGAACGGAACACTGATGCCCTCTACGGCAGCCTTGGCGTCAAGTGTCTCAAACTTGGCATGACCCTGTGCCAGTGCATCCTTATTGTCATACATTGCCTTGGTAAGCTCATAGATGACATCCTCGGAAACATTGTTGGAGGCGATCAACGTAGCTCTTACGGAAACCGTCTTGGTATCTCCGTCAACGCCCTTGTAGGTACCGCCCGGAATCGTGGTCGCAGTGTAGAAATTGTACTTATCCTGCAGCTTCTTGATATGATCATCATCCAGCTGTACGAGACTGATATCCTTGCTGGTTGCCAGATCTACGACTGCTGTTGTCGGAGCACCGGCAACAACAAATGCCGCATCAATCTTGCCATCCTTAAGGGAATCGGCAGAATCACCGAAGGAAGCATTCACCACCTTAATATCATCAAAGGTCATGTCATATGCTTCCAGAATCTGCTTTGCATTAAACTCAACGCCGGATCCTGCATCACCTACGGAAACTGTCTTACCCTTGAGATCTGCAACGGATGCAATCGATGGGTCTGTGGTTACGATCTGGATCGTTTCGTCATAAAGACCGGCAATTGCGGAGAATGTCTCATACTTTCCCTCGTCCGCAAACAGGTCTGTGCCGGTGTACGCATAGTACATAACATCATTCTGTACAATTGCAAGATCCGCATCCTTATCGTCAATCAGCTGAATATTAGCCTTTGAAGCTCCCGTCGATGTCACGGTCAGATGTGAAGATTTCATCAGAGGATTTAATACAGTTGCCATTACACCGCCGACTGCGTAGTACGTACCGGTTGTGCCGCCGGTACCAAGGACCAGCTCTTCGCCGGATCCAGAAGTTGCCGCGCCGGCTGCTGCCGTGGTGGCTGTGGAGGATCCACCAGCTGCGGTCGTTGCCGCTGCAGATCCGCCCGCTGCTGTAGAAGCATTTGGTGTTGCGGATGAACCGCAGGCAGTTAACGCGCCAAGTGCCATGGCTCCGGAAAGTGTCAGTGCTAAAAGCTTTTTCATAAATTCCCTCCTGTCTTGAAGTCTTTATTGATACCATCCAGTCTAAAAACAGTCTTAAAAATTCTGTCTTTAAATCGACTTCTGTAATTACCTGCTATAATAAGACGCAGAGATTGAATTGTCAATCCTTTGTAGCAATTTTAATTTATGCATTAAATCACTCGTAATATGCATAAAACACTTTATGTATGCATATTAATTATCATAATAAGCATTATTATGTGCTTTAATGATTATTTATGCTATTTTATATTAATAGACTCAGTGTCCTTATATATCATCACAAAAAGTTATGCTAGATATAATGTTTTCAGAGCTGCCTTGCGTTTTTTGCATTTATCATGCTTTCAGTGTCTCTATGTCTGTAAATCAATATTTGTTTAAGGCTTTTATGTCTTTATTTTGTAAGATCAACTAGGTACCGGAGCAAGATCCGAATCCTCATCCAATAAAAAAACAGAGGCACCCAATGGATACCTCTGTTTTTTATACCTTTTATAAGCCTATTGTCACGGACTGTACAAACATCTATGCCATATATCGGATATTATGTTTGTGCTGAAATCCCGGTTCGGAATTACTTCCGCGGATTTCTGATGTTAGCCTGTGCTGCAGCAAGTCTTGCAACCGGTACACGGAACGGAGAACATGAAACGTAATCCAGTCCGATATCGTGGCAGAACTCTACAGAAGAAGGATCGCCGCCGTGCTCACCGCAGATACCGCAGTGAAGTGCAGGGTTCACCGGCTTGCCGAGCTCAATCGCCATCTTCATCAGCTTACCAACGCCCTTCTGATCCAGCTTGGCAAACGGATCCTGCTCGTAGATCTTGGCATCATAGTATGCGTTAAGGAACTTGCCGGCATCATCACGTGAGAAGCCAAATGTCATCTGTGTAAGATCGTTGGTTCCGAAGCAGAAGAAATCAGCTTCCTTGGCAATCTCGTCAGCAGTAAGAGCTGCTCTCGGGATCTCGATCATAGTACCAACTTCATACTTAAGGTCAACGCCTGCTGCCTTGATTTCTGCATCTGCAGTCTCGACAACAAAGTTCTTGACATACTTAAGCTCTTTAACCTCGCCAACCAGCGGGATCATGATTTCCGGTACAAATGCGTTCCAGTCCGGATGCTCCTTCTTAACCTCGATTGCAGCGCGGATGACAGCCTGTGTCTGCATAACTGCAATTTCCGGATATGTAACGGTCAGACGGCATCCTCTGTGACCCATCATCGGATTGAACTCATGGAGAGAATTGATGATCGCCTTGATTTCCTCAACGCTCTTGCCCTGTGCATCTGCAAGCAGCTTGATGTCCGCTTCCTCACTCGGAACGAACTCATGCAGAGGCGGATCCAGGAAACGAATGGTGACCGGTTCGCCTTCCATCGCTTCATAGATACCCTCAAAGTCATGCTG
>DJXY01000001.1 GCA_002449915.1 Oribacterium sp. UBA6992 | reverse complement strand
CCACTCGGCGGCGCAAAATGCAATTCAAACACTGAGATAGTTTCTGAGGCTCGACCTTAGCAGCAAGGTAATATAGGTCAAAAACATCCTTATACCTGGTCGAGTTTGGACCAAATTTTAAAAGTGATCGAAGCTTTTCCGTAAACATCTGCTCTTTGGAATTGATAAGAAGGGTTGCACTTCCATCATAGCATGCAATATCGAAACAATACTCTTCCTGTTCTATATCAAGATTCTTATGTACTCCCAGATCAATCTTGCTTTCTATGGAATCACCAGAGTTATCAGAAATGACAACAAAAACTCTCTTGCCGTGATAATCCTGTTGCTTTAATTCTGTTATGTCTCCAATCTGGCGAATATGAATGCCATCAAGGCAATCAAGCTTCTCTATAAAACGACGAATAGAATCATCATTGAGGGAATACCTGATAAAATCTATATCCATGTCCTGCGTTGCTCTTCGCGCATTATGTGAGATACTTCGCATTACTACGCCGCCCTTAATGGTAACATTACGACTAAGAGAGCTTTCCGAAATAGCCTTTAGCACTATATCCTGACACACTTTTGCTTCAGCATTATCATCAACATATCCATCCGCATTAGCCTGCCGGATCATATCTCTTATTGTTAACATTAAAATACCTCCATCTCCAGTGCGTCATTAATCATCTTGCTGCGCGGAAAGCTGGCCGCGTAATCCTGGATCCGTTCAATATCCAGGTTATATATTATGTTCCTGTAATTACCTATGATTTCTTTGTAATAGTCAAAGGGGAACTTATTCTTAAATCTCAGCAGTTCTATCAGCATTCTTTCTTTATCATAAATCCTAATGGTTGCATCTCTACGTTTCAATATTGTCACTCCGACGTTTAATATGTTGGAAGGAACATAGTATTGGTGAACTCGTTTATCGTTGATATAGATAGCATGCTTATCCGTAGCCAGGTGTATTACATCCGGGATAACATCTGTAAGTCCATGATAATAAAATGCACTGTCCATCGTAATAATTCCCTTTGGGTATTTAAAGGTAATAACTGCCAGTGTTGAAGCAAAGGGTTCATCAGAATAGACCCCTTTCTCTATTTGGTACAAATCACCATTTTTTATCTGCCGTTTTATCTGATAATCTGATTGCCATTCTTTTAAACAATTAGAGTACGAAAGCAGCATATTAATTCCTCCGATTATATATATTATAGGCTTTTATTATATTTTAGCCTATATTTACTATAATTATAGGAAATGCATGCATACGTGTCAACAAAATCCTCCGTAGTATTCCGGTTGACAACTCACTCCCTTGCAAGTTCACTCGTCCTCGGGCTTCCAGTAATAATCGCATGTAAAAAACGGGCAGTGAAAATGACTTCTCATTTTCACTGCCCGCTTTTTACATGCGCGTAGCTCTACACAGCTCCCACGCTCCAGCTCTCAATTCACTTCCGTTTCTTCCACAGTATCCCCCAGGCGCCTAGCAGCAGCACGGCACCTACAAGTGCGATACCATCCAGCACAATATTTCCCGAGTCACTTGTCCGGATACCGCTCCGGACCGCGCCAAGAACCTTGGCAACCGGTGTATCTGCTGCGGCCTCCCGCACAGCACCCAGCACCTCGCCGGGACCTGTTGTCGGCGTGCCGGAGGTCTTTACCGCAGACGGTCTCACATGACGACCGCCGCCACCGCCACCGGTATGCCCGCCGCCCGAGCTCCGGTACGTATTGGTAAAGCTCATCCGATCTACCACGGTTCCATCCGCCTTCTTGATTGAGGATTCCACCTTGAGCACATCTGCTGCCTCATCCCGCACAACCTGCAGCGTGAGGACATATTCCGTCTCATCATAGGTATAGTTCCTAAGCCCGTCATTCACCTCGCGGATCCGGTATGTGAATGGTCCCGCGACTCCCGCAAAGCTGATCTCGCCCAGCTCCACGTTTCCGGCACCCTTACGCTCCAGCGTTCTCGGCTGCCCTGCCTCTGTTCCTGCCGGCATCGGCGCACTGCCCTCCGGTGTCACCGTAAAACGGAACGATTCCTCCCGGCTGATTGCATTCCCATTTCGGTCCACAATCCGCTTCTCAATCGTCGGATGATACGTCACTGCCCCGAGCTTCTCCGTCTTGGGTCTCGCGGTAATGTCATAGGTAAGGCTTTGCTCATCCACCTGCGGCAGAATCACAAGAAACGGGGAAATCCTGCGATAGCCCGGTGCAAGCGCCTGCTGCGAAATAAGATACAATCCCTCGCTCAGTCCGTCGGTCGTCTCCCCTGCCGGGATATCACTTCGGACTGCCTGCACCGCATGTGCCCGCGCAAACTCCAGAAGCTTCGCCGGAAGCTCACTCGACGCAAGCGTCTCCCGGTTAAATTCCACACTGCTGTCACGGAATGCATCGGTCGGTGCAAACCTCGTAAAATCAGCCGCATTCACATCGCCGACCCGGTAGAGGGTATACGTGCCTTCCAGGACCTCCGCGCCGCCCTGATCCTGGTCTCCCGGTTTGATGACGATGCTCCCGGTTCTGATACTTTCTTCATGGGTTGCCGCAAGGGCGGTCAGGGACTGCATCGCAAGCAGTATCCCCGCGGTACACGCCACAATCCATTTTTTTATATTCGTTCGTTTCATCATCTTATCTACCTGATTCCTTTATGCCTGACCATCGCTACTCTTGCTTCTATTGCGAATGCTTCCTGCCGTTGCTCTCAAGGGGCCGTCCGGGGCAGCTCCATCCGTAATTGGACAGGAACCGCCCGGGACGGGAAGGGGTTCATGTATCATGGACTGCATGAAACACCTGTCATTAGGATCGCTTATCAGCCTCTCTTTTTAATAATCATGACTCCGGCTGCGCCAGCCATCAGTAACAGTCCTGCGAATGCAAAGATGGTTGTGCCGATGCCGCCGGTAGACGGAAGCTCGATACCCGCATGGTTTACAACCAAGGCAATACCGGTGGAAAGCTGTTCATTGACATATTCAACGGTAGTATTGGTCTCCTCCGAGGTAATGTTTCCCTGCTCATCCAGATAGAAGGTCTTGGTAGTATTTGTCGCCTTTGTCATCTGCGGTGCGATCTTTACCGGCTCTGTCAGCAGATTGTATCCCTTTGGTGCCTCGATTTCGTAAATGACGTACTTACCGTTGTCATTTTCATTTTCTGCTATAACATCGCCATCCACGCCTTTTACGACGATGATGCCATCTTCAGGAGTGGTGATTTCATTGATGAGTCTTTCACCAGGCTCTTCACCGGCATAGATATACGCACCATCTTTCTCACTCGGTGTTTCCTTTACATAGAATGGGAATTGGAACTTGGCATCTGCAAGAGCATTTCCCTTGGCATCTACCTTTTTAAGTGCAATCGCATAGGTGTAAACCGTTGCAGTATCGGTATAATTCTCTCCACCATGCGTTTCCTCTCCGACATTCCAGGTCAGTGTGAATGTATTGGTATTGCCATCTCCATCAATCACCGCTTGGTCTGTCACTGTAGCGGTATAGGTAATGACAACCATCGCTCCGTTTTCATAAAGACTCTTGTAATTACCCTCGGTGTCATTTTCACTGGTGGGGTTTGCATTTTGCTCAACCCACGGAATGGTAATCATTCCATCTGTTGCAAAGTTGCCTCCATATTGTAAAATATCATTCACAGAAAACTGCACCTGATCCTCTGTAGTTTCCAGATTTGCATCATTATCCACCATAATGGAAGTAAGTTTCACATCGCTTAGAAACTCCGGCAGGGTATCCTTTACAGTGTATGACAAAATCTGCTTTGCACCTGTACCTGCTCCATCATAGTTAGAGGTGTTAAATTTAATCGTATAGGTAAGGGGCTCGCCGATATGCACTTTTTCGTCATCAACGGTCTTACCATCCTCCGGAATCGAAGGCCCCGTACTGTTTTTATCATACAGCGTCCTGGTCGGATTGGTGGAATCCACCGTGATCGCCTGACTTCCCTGCGTGGTGGTTACAATGTAATATCCATAGTCCAGGTTGTTAAAGTGAAGCGTCGAACCATCACTTACAGCCTCGGCAACTGGTTTAGCCGTCTTTACCCATTCCGTAAGTGCATCTTTCAGCCCGCTGCTCATTTCCCCATTTTCATCAACAGCTGCTTCCGTCGCTCTTACATTCCTGGCATCATCCGCATAGAAAAATTCAAGAAGCTCCTCCGGTACCGTTCCAGTATATGCGATCGGTCCGTTTTCTTTTCCTGTTACAGAGGCAGCAAACAGCTTATAGATACAGTAGTTCTCGCCCCTGGATGCATTCGCAACCGTAATCTGCGCTGTTCCTTCCTGCTGCGTGGAATGCTCCGGCACCACCACCTGCGCCATTGCGCTCATGCCTGTAGCAAGCATCATTGTACTCGCCAGCAACACTGCCATCCATTTTCTGGTCCTTTTCATAGTTTCCTCCTGTCCTAATGCTTGTTTATACTGGTATCCGTTGTTTCGTTCACGACCTTAGTTCCGGGCACTCCGTCTTTTACTGTCGATACCAAAGATCAAAGCAGCTATCATAAGCAGTAAGCCGCCCAGGTTATAAAGTAATGTCCCATGACCGCCGGTTCCAGGTAATACACGGCCCGGCGTATTAAGGATTGTTAACGTATTATGTTTGTCCCCGGAAATCTCCGCATGACCTGCATCTGTCCCTGCGGTCTCATCCATCCTGATAAGATTTTCCGTGCCGGGATGTACCGTAAAAACGATCGGATCACGCAGAAGCAGATATCCTGCCGGCGCGGTGATTTCCGTGAGTCGGTAGGTTCCCGGCCGAAGCCCGGAAATCCGGTGTCCGTCTGTCTCGGTTTTGCTATTGATTGTGAATGCCTCTCCCACGGCTTCATACGTGTCTCCCCCGCCGGAAGCATTCGCCTTTAATTTCTCAAGCTTGAATACCGCGCCGTCCAGTGCTACACGCTTTCCGTCTTCCGCATTCGTGCCCTCCTTACGAAGGAAAATCTCCGCGGTATCCAGTTGATTTGTGTAGGTCACCTTGTAGGAAGTATTTGCCTGCCCGATGGTGCCGCTGATGGTCTTTGCACTAAGATCCTGTGTAGCTTCCTTCGGACCTGTAATATTATGAAGATGGAAGCTCTCTCCCATGCTGGTCTCTCTGATGCTGTAGCGGCTTCCACTCAGAAGATTGATAAACCGCAGATTCCATCCTGCCTCCAGCTCCACCGTGAGTTCTGTGCCACTTTCAATGTGGTAATATCCGGTAGGATTGCCATCCTTTGTCTCGGCTGTCGCGTTGGTGCGAAGATTCTCGATGAGCTTATTTCCATCCGCGAGATCCTCCACCGAGAAATAGACGTCTTGATTTCCTGCATCGTGCACGGTGATGGAGTAGCTGAACTTCTGTCCATTAAGCTCTGCGCTGGCCGAAATGTCCTGCGTAGCAGTTCCCGGTGTTTCAGCTATGTCTGTGCTGTCCTCCGTAGCAGCGCCTGTCGTTCCCGCTGCATCCGTGTTGTCCACTGCAGTTATCACCTTTTTTACGAGGTTTAAATTACTGCGGCGGCGATTCTCGGCGATGAGTTCGCCTGCTTCCGGTTCCGATACAGGGACATATTGCTTGTCGTTAATGGTATAAACCGCCTCTTCAGCACTGCCGGAGCTGCCGGTTTCGCTATCCGCTGCCGTTTTAAGCTTGAGTAATTGGAGCGCTCCATTTATTACCATCGGATGATAGGTGTCAGCGGTAAGCTCCCAGTGATACCCGGCATCCGCAGGCTCCTGCACGCTATAATCATGTCCGGACTCGAGCACAATCTGACTTCCGTCGTCCTTTTTGATCATGAAGCCCGGCGCGATGTAGAATTTCCACAGATCACTGCTCCAGCTTTCATCGGACTCTTTTACAGGATTCAGATCCGGTGTTGTCAGATACTCGCTCCCATCTTTAAGGATCTGAAGCTGCACGGGCTCTGCAGGTCTCTTATCCGCATCCAGTGTATTAAACCAGCGTTTGCTAAGCGTAAGCGGGTAACTATGGATCGGCATGACTCCCTCATCATATGCCGGTGTGTCCTCCTGATCCGCGCCGTTATAGGTATACTTTGTCGTAAGACCGGTATTGGTCTTAAGTCCGTAGCTTCCGTCCTCCAGCTGCTGAATCTCCTCTTTTTGCAGCTCAGACAGTTCGGCAGGCTTTATACTTTCGTTATTTAAGTCTGCCACAAGGTCATATGCTTCCTGCTTCGGCCAGACATAAAATTCCACTGAGTACTGGACTCCGTCCTCCATGACGCCGATCGAGCTTAAGTCCCAGTTCACCGTGTTGTTCGCGAATGTTGCCTTCGGGGCGTCATCCCAATTCTCATCGTTTTTATAATACGTAAAGTCGCTGATGGCACCGTCCGGGACATTAGCGCTGATACTGGAGTGCTGTGTCACGCCGTCCTGCACGCTGACTTTGCTAAACCCCAGGCTGTTGGTGATCGCCTTTGCAATCTCGGAAAGCGCAGTACTTAAGTCATCGGCATCGGCTGCCGCAAAGTAATGTCCATCTCCGGCGCTGGTATTGGAATCAGATCCCGAATACGCGTAATTGGTCAGTGACTGCATCTGGCTGACATTTCCAAAAACACCGATGGTATAGAAATGCCAGTTAGAATCAACCAGAGCTTTTGCGTCATCTCTGGCATGCTCGTAGTTACGAATTACATACTCGTCCTCATATCCTGTTCCATAAACACCATATTTTTTATAATAATCTGGATTGTAATCTATATCCTCAATCCATCTTCTCCCGATCCAGAGTCCATAATCTCTCCAGTATCCATAATCTCCTTTTGTATTTCGGAACGTCGGGTTTCCATCGGATACAAAGATTACATAGGTGGCATCTCCATCCCCATCAAAGGTAACAGTGGAAGCTGTCTGGAGCGCATCTTCCCAGTTGGTTCCGCCTTCTGCTCTTATATTATTTACCGAGTGGCTAAAATCTGCATAGCTTGTAGTTTTTTCTATCTCGACTCTCGCCGTAGTAGAAAAAGTAATGAGCGCAAGCTCCACAAGATCCCGGTGCTCGCTGGTATTGAGCTTAAGCAGCGACTCTGCCACGTCGTTGGTGGCTTTCTGTGCTGCGGCAAGTCTTGTTTCATCCATACTTCCCGAGCGGTCAAAGACGATAATGACATTCGCCTTGGAAACCTCGGTGGTGGTATTCACATGACCTGTAAGGTCCAGGCGGATCTTATAGAGTCCATTTTCCTCCGGCGTCACGGTCTTTACCGTCGTGGGCTTTGTAGGGTCCGCCGCTGCCGAACGAAGCATGCTAAACTCCGCAGTGCCTTCCTCCTCCTTCGGCACGTTGGTAATAATGGTACTGGTGACCGAGAAGCTGCTCTGCACAAAGGCAAAGTTCTCAGCTGCCACGGTATCTGCCGGGTCGGAAGCATTGGCACCTGCCTGCTCTGCACTTCCGATGCGATCCGCCTGGGCTTCGAGGACCTCCGTGCCGGAAGCTGCAAAATGCACTGCCTTCTGCTCGGCATTTTCCGGAAGCTCCACCGGTGTGTCGTATGTTACCTGGATCTCCACCGGCACTGCGGGCTGGATCTCGGTATCCTCGGACATGATCTTTACGTCAAAATATCTTGCGAATGGCACAAACGGGGTCTTATCCACTGCGGGATCCCATGGTCTGGCTTCGGTCTCGCCTTCGATCGGTTCAAGCGACGGCATCAGTCCGAGCTGCTGCAGGGTCTCTGTATAATACTGTCCGTACTCCTCTGTGCCTTCCTCGATTTCCCGGACCATAAGCTCTGCGTTTTCCGGGATCTGCGCTTCTTTTGTATAGTAGACATGGATCGTGTAATCCGGTCCCTGATAGATAAGCTCCAGCTTCTGCTTCTGGTTGAGATCCACGAGGTCTCTCAGTCGGTACTGCAGAACCTTGGTGGAAACGGTATCGCTGCTGACAAGATCTGCTGCATGCGCACCTGCGAGAAGCTCTCGCCGGTAGTCTTCAAGCTCCAGCTCCATTTCCGGCTTCACAGTTTCCTGTGGGATCGCTTCTGCTGTCGTCTCCGGCACGGCTTCCGTCCCGTTTACAACACTTCCGCCCGGGGTTCCCGTACCTGTCGGGTCTAAAGTCTGCGCGTTTTCCTGTGCTTCTGCGGACTTGCCTTCCTCTGCGGTTTTGCCCGATGCATCAGGATCTACGGCGTTTGTTTCCGGGGCATTGGCTTCCGGGGCATTGGCTTCCGGAGTGTTGTCTTCCGTTGTACTTGCGTCTGTTGAAGTTTCTACGGAAGCAGCTTCGCCGGTGCTTCCTGCAATATTGCTCGTATCTTCGGAAGCTTGATCTCCAGAGCTCTGCTCTGCCGCCTTTGGCTCTGCTGTATCAGAGCTTTCCGGTGCAGCACCGTCATTTTGCTGCGCCTTATCGGCTTCATCCTCCGCTTCCGCGGCCTTTGGCTCTGCTGCATCACGATCTGCAGGATCTGCGCCAGTCGCATCTCCATTAAGCTCAATCGCTGTGCTGCGTTCCGTAGCCTTGGCTTCAATCATACCGAGACTTCCCTCGATGTTTTCCACGGCACTGGAGATAATCTCTGCAACGGCTTCTGTCGCGCCAGTTGCTGCAGACTTCTGCTCCGCGCTGCCATTTCCTGCGGTCTGATCGTTGGCTGCTGCCTGATCGTTTTCGCTGTGTTCTGAACCGGTATTTCCTGATCCGCCTGCATTTGCTCCGCTAGTTTCGTTTTCTGAGTTCCCCTGCTGTGCGGGAGGAGCTGTATTCTGGTTCTCCTGGGTTTTTTCCTCTCCGGAAGAATCTGTATTTTGATTTTGCTGATGATTTTCCTGTGGCTTGTCCTGCCCGGAAGCGTCCTTCCCCGGCTCTGCCGGATTCGCAGGTTTTGCAGGATCGGTGGTATATTCCGCGCCCGTCTGAGAAGCATCAGAGCTGCCTGCATGTGCATCGGCATCTCCTGACGGCTGATCTGTAGCTGTCTCGGTTCCGGTCTGCATATCCCCCGCCGGACCAAGCGCTCCGCCGCTATGCTCATCCTTGGAAGCCTCCAGGCTCTCGCCGGGACCTGCCGGATTTGTGTTTTCCGTCTCACCCGCAGATTCCGTACTTGCCGGCGCTGCCTCTGTCATGCTCTCCCCCGTTGTTTCGGGCGTCGTTTCGGACATCATCTCCGGAGGTGCCTCGGGCAAGGTCTCTGTCACGGTTTCCGGGAGCGTCTCCTCGATGCCCTCGACATGCAACGCACCCAGGATACCCTTGATGGCAGTCTCGGTCTTAGGCACCTTGATGTGCTTGACCAGCGTCTCGCCGTCGAGCGTCAAATGGAAATTCCGGGTCTCGTCCGCGTTATTTTTAAACAACAGCGTCACGATCTCGTCGCCGCTGATTTCGTAGCCTGTCGTGTCTGCCTCAGCGATTTCTTCCGTATGGTGATAAAGGTTGTTGGCAAATTCCTGGTAAAATCCTGCAAAATTGGAGCCGTCACGATACAAAAGCAACTCTTCTTCCGCATCCCGGAAAAGGATGCCGCGCTTTGTAATGTCACTCTCGGTTGCGCGTTCCAGGAAGCTGCCCGCAAACGCCCGTTCGGCGTCCATCTGGATCAGCGCACGAACCTCCACACCGGCCTCAGCCAGCGCCTGATGCTCCTCCTCGGAAAACAGGTTCATCTCATACAATGGATTTGTGCCGTCGGTGAGTGCTGCGAAATCTGCCTGCACGCGGGGATCCTTTGCCGCTGCGAGTTCATCATCCGTATAAAGATTTCCATCCGCCAAGGCTTGCATGGCGGCATCCAGCACGTCAGCGCCGGACAGATTGAGTGTCACGTTCCGTCCGCTGATTTCCACGTCTCCAACGACAGTTCTGGAATCAGCAAAGGAAACTCCCTGTAATGGCGCCAGGCACAGGCTCAATGTCAATATTCCTGCCAGACTCTTTCTGGCTCTCTGCTTCATGCTTCGTCCTGCTCGTCTCTCCATAATGAATCCCTTCTCAATGACTGTCAGAGCGTCTCTTAAGCCATTTCTGTTCCAAGTTATCTTACCAGTCTTACTGTAGCAGGCAGGAATGTAGTCGTTTTTGTAGAAAACAGGTATTTTGTAATTGTTTTTGTGATTTTTCTACAAACAAAATTTATGTATTTAAATTTTATATAAATATATTGATGGGATATTTTGAGAACTGCAGAAGCAGTTGGGAAATCTTGCACAATTTAAAAGCTTCGACGGTGAATGCTGTGTAGAGTTGCATTCACTAGTCGAAGCTTTGTAGAGCTGTCGGAATACAGGTGTAACCGGACTGCTCGGTTTTAAGTTTTATAATCGGCTCAAAGCTATATTGCATGCTGAGCCAGGACTGCTCATGTTTCCAGACGGATGCAAGCTCTGCCCGGAGTTTCTTTCGGATCCTGTGATATACGGCATGGCAGCCTGATGCATCTGTATGGCTTAACAGCAGGAGATATGCGCCGGGACTGATTTCTGTAAAACGATCACTCTCGCGTATGGAAGCATTGATAACTCCAGGGTAATCTTTCCTTGCTTCTGTACGTTCTCTCCCGTCATAAAGCTGCAGCAGCATGACCATACTGCTCTGACCGCTTCTCCTCATAATCTGTGCAGAGTAACCGCAGAGTCCCAGGAAATTCTGATATGACACCTCAGCGCTTAACATTTTGCGGAACTCCTGCCTGCAATCCAAAAGGATGCTATCCGACTTCCGGATCTCTCTCAAAATTCCCTCAAAATCCAAATCCTCACACGATGGTTTATACCGCTCCGGCGTCGTATAAAGCTCCTGCTCATTAAAATACTTTTTAGCTCCCTGTCGGATCCTTGCTGCGATCTCCGGCTCTCCATGACTTTCAAAATCCTTGCTAAGCCAGCGGATCAGTTGAAGGTACTCCTCTCTGAGACGCATGTTAATGCTGATGACCCAGAGATTTGTCATAAAGTCCGGTAGAAACTCTCCTTTGTAAATTGGCAGTGCTTTTAAATACAGTGCTCTTGCGCGGTCTCTTGCACAGGCTTGCACTGCGGTCTCTGCTTCATGGCATAGTCTCTCAAACTCCTCGACATCCACATAGGTAATCGCACGCAGCTCATCGGAAATCCGTAAGATGTTCCTGCGGTTCTCGATACAGCTCTTGACGGGAATCCCTGCCTTGCGAAGCTTTGCTCTGGCTTCATGAATCAGGTTATTCAAGCTGTTTCCGGCGTCGGCGACCTCACATCTGTCAAAAAGCTCTGAAATGACGTTGCTCCTCGAGAGTCCCCGCGGATTGACAAGCAGCAGCATAAGAAGCTCTGCATATCTTGCCGTTTTGCTCCGGCTAATTGCAATGCTTCTGCCATCCATGCTTACGGAAAAGCCGCCAAGCATAGTGATTTTGATGCTTTGTGCGCTACTCATATCCTTCTCGTAGGATGATTACAGAAACAGAATCATCTCTTTCCTTTCTTTTGATATTTCAAAGTATGCCAGATATTTCTATATAAAATATATCTGGAAATCATACAGAAAAAATCCCTCCAAAGAGTGGATTTTTGCAGAAATCAATTTCAAAAAGAAAGCGGAGATGATACTATCCTTTCAAATTTAACTTTAATAGGGCTGTTAGTTCACTGGAGACGCAATATTGCCATAAAGACAACAAAAATCGCACATGCATTTACTATATATCCATGCATGTGCGATTTCTAAATATTTATATGTCTGATTTTTCAACAAGGAATACGGTTTTATAAGCCCTGACGTCTTAAGGTCGCGAGAATCTAGAACTCCGCCTACTTTAAATCAGATACTCACACTCCCTCAGCTCACCTTCAGCCGGAACTTCTGCGCTTCGCGGTCGTTGCTTACCAGCTCAATCTGCGCGCCAAGCTTCTGCAGCTTCTGTTCAAAATGCTCATAGCCACGCTGGATAAAGCCAATCTCATTGACTACCGTAATGCCCTCTGCGGACAAGCCCGCAATCACAAGCGCTGCACCCGCGCGGAGATCCAGTGCATTGACACTGGCACCGGTAAAATTCGGCACACCATCAATCACCGACACATTGCCCTCGACCTTGATCGAGCTTCCCATCCGTGCAAGCTCATCTACATATTTAAAGCGGTTCTCAAAAATCGACTCCGTCACCACAGACGTTCCACTGGCAAGTGCAAGCGTCACACTGATCTGCGGCTGCATATCCGTCGGAAAGCCGGGATACGGCAGCGTCTTGACATCCGTCGCTCTCTGATGCTGGCTGCCAATGACCCGCACCGCCTCGTCATATTCATAAATCGTATTTCCCATCTCCAGAAGCTTTGCGCTGATCGACTCAAGATGCTTCGGAATCACATTTTTTATGAGAATGTCTCCGCGCGTCGCTGCCGCAGCACACATAAAGGTACCTGCTTCAATCTGATCCGGAATTACCGGGTAATCCGTACCATGCAGACGCTTTACTCCCTGAATACGGATCGTGTCCGTACCGGCACCCTTGATATTGGCGCCCATGGAGTTAAGGAAGTTGGCAACGTCAACAATATGCGGCTCCTTGGCTACGTTCTCGATGATTGTCCGCCCTTCCGCAAGGGAAGCCGCAAGCATGATATTGATCGTAGCTCCGACCGATACCACATCCAGATAAATATGTGCCGCCGTAAGCCCGTTTTTAGCCTCCGCCTGCACACAGCCATTACGGATCTGCACCTCTGTGCCAAGCGCACGGAAGCCCTTGATATGCTGGCCAATCGGACGCGAGCCGATTGCGCAGCCGCCCGGAAGCGGCACACAGGCTCTGTGATACTTCCCAAGCAGCGCACCGATAAAATAATAGGATGCACGGATTTTGCGGATAAACTCGTCATCGATGGAT
>DJXY01000152.1 GCA_002449915.1 Oribacterium sp. UBA6992 | reverse complement strand
GACTGCAGGTATCTGTACGGAACAGTGAAGGCTGTGAACTATAAGGATATCCTGTGTGACAGCCGCAGAAGGAAGAAAAGTAATCCCGGTCAAACGGGACAGCGGGCAGGTGTCTGCCCTGTGACCGTGTAAGCGGCACGAAGCCCCCGCCTCTAAGCGATTATGCGTAGGCGGTGGGTAGTTCACCTCGCAAAATCCTCCAAATACTTCCTCACCGACCTCGACATCTCCCTGGAAAAGTCAGAATTGTACTTCCTTTCGCAAAACGCCTTCATCCAAGTCTGGTAATCCTGCCCGCCGGCATGGGAAGAGAGCATATCCTGCAATTCTTTGGCCGATAGCTCATGATAGCTGTTTTCATGAACCACATACTTCATGTCCACCCGCTCCGGCTTCTTGCGCCGAAGCTGCTGTTCCGTGGGATACCCCATGACAAGCATCGCCGCCGGAAACACATAAGGCGGAAGCCCCAAAATGTCCCGCTGCTCCTCACAGTTTTCCATAATATCTCCGATGTAGCAAGACCCAATCCCCAGAGACTCTGCCGCCACAACGGCATTCTGCGCCGCGATCAAAACATCGCACATCGCCAAAAACAGATCCCCCTCTTCCGGCTTCCGCGGCTCGCATCCCGCTTTCGCAAAAGCCTTATACCACTTCAGACAATCCGCGCAATACACCAGAACAAGCTGAGCCTTCTCAATAAATGGCTGATGATCACAGGAGATGCTGAGCCTATGCTTCTTCTCCGGATCCGTGATCCGTAAAATCGTGTACAACTGCTGATTCCCTGCCGTCGGCGCCTGCGTGGACGCCTCCAGGATCACCTGCACAATATCTTCCGGTATTTCCTGCTCCGTGAAGGAACGCACCGACTTCCTGTCCATCAATGATTGTATAATCAGGTTCATTTCAATTTCCTCAATATTTTGACTATAAGGTTTTCAGGCCCTCATGGTTCTGAAAGATTAGGTAATTCTTATTACCATATACCTAAAACCGGCTTTGCCACAACACTAGTGTGCGGATCTTATTTGCATAACATATTATGAGAGATTTCGAGCAGTTCCACCGCTGCCTGTCTACTTCTTACCCGGATCAAATTATCCCAAGCATCTTCTTTCCCAAGTAAGTTAATCCCGCCATGCCACACAATCTCATGATCTATGACCGCATAATGCTCACCCTCTTCTTCAGTCGTTCGAACGTAAATACCATTGTTCTTCATTTCGTCGACCAATATATGCCGTTCAATCGTACTCTCATATCCTTCTGCATCGGGGTCAAGCGTAATGACTGTAACAGAAACACCAGCTTCCTGTCTCGCTTTAACCAGTTCCATAAACCGTTCCGCTTTTTTCCTGGTAAGCCCCGGGCTCGCGATAACAATTTCCACATTTGCTTCAATCAGGTCTCTTTCAAATATCTCCGTATAATCACGTCGATCATATATAACATTAACCTGATCCTCTAGTGCTGACATTCCACAATGCATCGGCTCTGCAATAACCTTATAACCAAGCTTTTTATATGCAGACAGCCTGCTTCGATACTGCCTGTCAAAAAAGCTGATGTGTGGATCCACATAGTCATAGACCTCTACTGCCCTTTTACCTTTGTAAGTCCTGTTCAGTCGTCCCACATACTGCACAAGCCTTCCCTCAAATTTTATAGGAGATGCTAACATCAGCGTATCCAAACGAGGAAAATTAAATCCTTCTCCTATTTTTTGTCCCGTCGCTACTAAGACCAGCGACTCTGAATCCGGTACAGCCAGCATATCCTCAATAATTAGTTGATTTTGCTTTTCCGACTGTCCTCCATATACCAGAAAAACGTGATCTGCTTTGTCTGCAAGCATCTTAGAAAGCGTCTCCGCATGCCGCTTTAGTTTTGTGAGAACTACAGGCGTTCGCCCATTTTCAAGTGCCTGACAAATATCCCCAACGATCTGCTCATTCCTCACATCACTTTCAGCGATTAGGCTATCTGCTTTGTGTATATCCAGTTTCTCACCAGTTATATTAGCTACTCTCGTAAACCGCGGAACTACAAACCGGTCGAGTCCCTGCTCATCCGCCTGCTCCTTCGCTGTATATTTATGCCTAACTGGGCCAAGAAGCATATAAATTATATCGTCTAGCCGATCACTCCGTTCAGGCGTTGCAGACAGTCCGTAAATGTATTTTGCTCGGATTCTCTTCATAAGGGCCTGCCCTTGAGCCGAAGCAATATGGTGGCATTCGTCAATCAACACCATCCCATAAGAATCAATATTAGTAAAAAATTCACCTTTGTGATACGCAGACCCTATTAGCGCAAAGTCTATAATTCCCGTTGTCTTATCCTGCCCTGACTTCAATGTTCCGATGACGCTGTCTATCATTTTAGCTCGCCCAGTCTTCGTATAATAAACTGGTGGCTTTTCATCGATCTCCAGAAACTTCTCGAACTCACTGATCCACTGCGGAATCAAATCCGCCTTATCCAGTAAAATGAGTGTATTCACTTTGCGCTCTGCAACCATATAT
>DJXY01000121.1 GCA_002449915.1 Oribacterium sp. UBA6992 | reverse complement strand
AAATTAAATATGAATTAATATAAATAATCAGATGCAACAGTATGTTTCACACCAATAGAGAGAATTATGTCAGAGAAGGATAGAAACTTCATAGAACATATCATAAACGAGTCCATACGTGACGCACTTGCAATTACAGACCCGGATGCATCCATCAATCGTCTTTTGATGGATCTAGGAGTAAGGATCGGAGCAGATCGTGACTGCATCTTTGAAATGGGGGAGGATGTGACCTGCACCTATGAATGGTGTAGAGATGAGAACATTTCTCAGATTCCGCAGATCAAAGAGGTCTTCATTACCGAGAAAGATAAAATCAGAAAGCTTATGGAAACGCGGCAGGTGCCGGTCTTTATTAAAGCTGAGGATATTGAGGCTTTACGGCAAAGTAATGATGAGATGTACCGGAAGCTGAGGCTTGTGAATATACACAGTCTGGTGCTTGTCCCGATCCTCCTGGAAAATGAACTCAGAGGTTTTTTTACGTTGCAAAATCCAGCCATGATGGATCAGAACCAGGATTCTGCATTGTTTGAGATCGTAGCAGCATTTCTTGCTGCCTTGCTGCGGCATCGTGACAACAACAAGCGTCTCAGGATCGCCAACTGGAGCAGCAGTACGATGTATGAAGCCAGCATGATGGCACTCAGACAGACGGATCCGGACCGGGCGATTTATGAGGTGCTTCGGTTTGTAGGGAGACGGATCGGCGGCACCCGCACGTATATTTTTGAGCGTCATCCAGGCAAGGAACTGTATAATAGCTACGAATGGTGCAGGAAGGGTGCAAGGCAGCGGATCTCGCAGCAGGAAAAAATCCATACGGAAGCCTATACGCCTGTCTGGAAACCTTTATTAAGTAATCGGGAGGGCATCATCATACGGAACCTGGAGACGTACCGTCAGGTGAGTGAGATTGTCTATAAATATTTAAAGGAGGATGAGATCGCGTCCTTAATCATTATGCCTATTTTTATAGAGGGGAAGTATATTGGTCTTGTCGGTGTGGATAATCCGGCAAAAGAGCTGATGGATGCTGCGGTGAATGTGATGAAGCTGACAGCAAGACTCTCTGCGACACTGATCGGACATCGTGACCAGATGCGCAAGGTTCTGGAGGACTCGTACCGGGATCAGCTGACAGGTGCCACCAATCGGAAAGGGCTTGAACGCTTCCTGAAGGTGATTAATCGTGCGGATCCGATGGGACTGATATACTGTGATCTGAATGGCCTTAAAGAGCAGAATGATCAGCTTGGGCATATCGCGGGAGATGACATGATCCGGAATGTGGCAGCACTGCTAGGACAATGTGTCGATGCAACCTACCCGTCAGAGGTAGTCCGTATGGGCGGTGACGAATTTCTCATGCTCTGCTCCGGGGTAGGTCTTGGTCAGTATGAGCTGATACTTAAAAAGCTGCGGAAGGAGTTTGAAAATAATAACTTATCTGTATCTATCGGCAATCTCTGGCGGAGCAACGGAGATACTGATTTTGATGAGCTCTTAAAGGAAGTAGATCAGGCAATGTACCGGGAGAAGCAGAAATATTACAGTATGGGACATGCACGGAGGAGAGATGTCCCGACAGAAGGCACCAGATAATTTTATATTATATCAAACATGCATTTTTGTAATACTTTACCTTGATATAGTGTTTGACATTTTAGCGTGATAAAGCTAATATACAAGTCAAAATAAAAAGAAGCAGTGATTCTATCCCAACGCTTCAGTTTAGGTATTTAAAGAGACAAGGGCGTCAGGTTTCAACTGGCACTTTGTCTTTTTTTATACCTGTTTTATTTCAGGAGGAATTGTGTTATGAGAAAAGCAAAATTGCGTAGTGCAGCATCCTTACTGCTTGCAGCTGCTATGGCAGTTTCTCTGGCTGCCTGCGGAAGCTCCGCATCCAGCGGATCAGGCTCGGCTGATACGAAGCAGGCTTCGACAGCAGGTGGAAGCTCCGCGGCAGTAGAAGCCACAGCACAGTCTACCGGAGAGGATCCGGTGATTCCGGACGGAGAGTCTGTTTCACAGGACTCGGATATTACCTGTGCAACCTATACCGACTTTACCACGATGGATCCGATGGATACCAGCGATACGATCTCCGGCGGTGTCCAGAGACTGATCATGGATGGACTGTTTGGATTTGACGATGACATGAAGGTCATCCCGCTTCTGGCAACAGGCTACGAAGCTAATGATAGTGCAACAGAGTATACCGTAACACTGCGTCAGGGTGTCAGCTTTACGGATGGCACTCCATTTAATGCAGATGCTGTAATTGCCAACGCAAATCGCTGGATGGATAAAAATGGCGGACTCAAGAGGACAACCTTCCTGAGCGGAGTGCTTGCCTCCTGCGATAAGGTTGATGATTATACAGTTAAATTTACCCTTTCCGAGCCGTTCGGATCCTTTATTAACTGTCTTGCGCATCCGGCAACCCTCCTTATGAGTCCGAAGCAGATCGAGCAGGGTCAGAAGGCATGTGCAGATTCACCGGTCGGCACTGGACAGTATACCTTTGTAGAGTGGACACAGGGCGACCATTTAAAGATCCAGCTCAACAAGGACTGGTGGGGATACAAGGAC
This sequence comes from Oribacterium sp. UBA6992, assembly GCA_002449915.1. Classification (GTDB taxonomy): domain Bacteria; phylum Bacillota; class Clostridia; order Lachnospirales; family Lachnospiraceae; genus Oribacterium. Next base: position 2,468 of record DJXY01000121.1, on the reverse strand, counting down.
GGACCTGATGGTAAACCGCTGGTTGCGAGCGATGCAGGATTTAAGACGGTAACTTTTAAGCCGGTAACTGAGGGCGCAACCAGAGCTGCAATGATCCAGTCCGGTGATGCTCAGGTTATGTGGAGTGTACCTGCGGAGAATGCAGATGCCCTCAAGTCTGACCCCAATATCCACTATCAGCAGACCGACGGACTTGTAACCTACTGGCTCATGATGAACACACAGAAGGCTCCATTTACCGACCTCAAGGTTCGTCAGGCAATGAACTACGCTATCGATAAGGATGCCTTTATCAAGATCTGCTATAACGGAATTGGTACTCCGGCAACGTCCATGATGGGTCCGAAGACACAGTACTATAAGGAGAACACTCCGTATCCGTACGATGTGGAGAAGGCAAAGTCTCTGCTTAAGGAAGCAGGATACGAAAACGGATTTACCGCAAAGTTCATGTACAGCAATACATCCACCAACCAGAAGGTTGCTGAGTTCCTGAAGCAGCAGCTGCAGCAGGTCGGCATCAATCTGGAGCTTGAAGCACTGGAGAGTGCCGTTCTCAACCAGAAGGTACAGGACAGCACCGCAGCAGGCAAGGACGCTGAGGTTGAGCTGTATTACTCCGGATGGTCATCCTCCACTGGTGACGCTGACTGGGCACTGCGTCCGATGCTTGCCAAGGAGTCTGAGCCGCCAATGAGCTACAACATTTCTTACTATGAGAATGATGAGGTTGATCAGCTGCTCAAGGATGCGCTTGCAACCTCCGACAGTGACAAACGTAAGGACTGCTACGCAAAGATCCAGGATATTGTCTGGGAGGATTGTCCGGTTGTTCCGCTGTTCCACCTGCAGAACACCATTGCAGTTTCCAACAAGATTGCGAATGTCAAGCTGTATCCAGATGCCGCAATTAATCTGCGCGGCGGCAGGATGGCCAAGTAATCGGAATATCATTCTGTTACATGAAAAGCAGGGGCGTTTCCGTAACGACCCTGCTTTTGACAATTATTGTATCAACTAGGGACGAAAGGTTATAACGATATGCTGAGATATATCATAAAACGACTGCTGGGGATGATCCCCACGCTGTTCATCGTCATTACGCTGGTGTTCTTTTTTGTAAGGATGATCCCCGGAGATCCGGCGAGACTGGTTGCCGGAGAGCAGGCAACGGCGGAGGATGTGGCACAGGTACGGCAGGATTTGGGTCTGGATCAGCCGATCATTGTGCAGTATGGCAAATATGTATCCGGACTCTTAAAGGGAGATCTGGGCACATCCTTAAGATCCAAGCGTCCGGTCGCACAGGATATCGGAGAGCGTTACATCAACACACTCCGTCTGACAGCACTCAGCATTTTATGGAGTGTACTGATCGGTATCCTGCTTGGGGTCTGGGCCGGTGCGCATCGCAATAAATGGCAGGATTATCTCGGTATGACATTATCGGTTTCCGGTATATCGTTGCCCTCCTTCTGGGTCGGGTTCCTCCTTATCATGCTGTTTTCCGTAAAGCTCAGATGGTTCCCGACGACGGGTGCAACCGGCTTTAAGAGCCTGGTGCTTCCGTCCATTACACTGGGAATTTCCATCAGTGCGGTTATTGCGCGGTTCACGCGTTCCTCGATTGTGGAAATTCTCGAGGAAGATTTCATTCGTACGGCAAGAGCTAAGGGTCTTAAGGAAAAGGTTGTGATCTGGAAGCACGCGCTCCGGAACTCTCTGATACAGATTATTACGGTAGCAGGGCTCCAGTTTGGTTTCCTGCTTGGCGGTTCGGTTGTTACGGAAACGGTATTTGCATTTCCCGGGATCGGGTCACTGCTTGTGCAGTCTGTAAACTTCCGTGACTATCCGGAGATTCAGTCACTGATTCTGATTTTCTCCCTGCAGTTTATCCTGATCAACCTGATTGTGGATATCCTGTATGCAGTTGTTAATCCGGAAATCAAGCTTGGATAGAGAGGCAGCACATGAAAAAAGCAAAAGATGAAAAAAATGATATCAAGAGCCCTGTGTCAGAGGCGATCCGGAAATTTTTAAAGCATAAGAACTCTATCGTTGCCCTGGGGTATATTGTGCTCCTGGTTCTGGTCGCGATTTTCTGCTATCAGATTGCTCCTTACGGAATCAATGAATATGATTACAGCGCTGTGCTGCAGGGACCGACGGCGCAGCACTGGTTTGGTACGGACGAGTTTGGACGGGATCTTCTTTCCAGGATCCTTTGCGGCACCAGGATTTCGCTTGCGGTAGGTCTAAGCTCGGTCAGTGTGGGCTGCATTGCAGGTACAATTCTCGGACTGCTCAGCGGCTACTACGGCGGTATGCTTGACTCGGTGATCATGCGGATCTGTGACGTGCTGTTTGCATTCCCGGGACTCATCCTCGCTATCGCTATTGTTGCGATCCTCGGAAACGGGCTTACCAATGTGGTGATTGCCGTTGCGGTATTTTCCACGCCGACC
>DJXY01000120.1 GCA_002449915.1 Oribacterium sp. UBA6992 | reverse complement strand
ATATTAATTCATATTTAATTTTATGCAAGCGTTTACAGTGTTACTTATAATAGCAGTTAAAAATCAGTTTGTAAATGTCAGGAATCGAGTTTCTGTTTTTTTAATAAAAGCGCTGGTTTTTATAGAATTTTCAGAAGATAATTCAGTATTTTTCTGTTAGAATACTTTCATCATGAGCCGTAAAACAAAAATTCACAATGCTGAAAGTACCGGCTCTCTGGTATATACTAAAGCAGTATAAAGCAGCATTTATATTTTAAAAATGTAAAATTTCAGGAAAGGAATTTGTTTATGAAAATAGCAGTAACCTATCAGCAGGAAACCGGTGAGGTTTTCCAGCATTTTGGCAGAACGGAAGCATTTAAGCTTTATGATATTGAGGATGGGAAAATCAAGTCCAGCCAGGTCATTTCAACCGATGGCACAGGTCATGAAGCTCTCGCCGGATTTTTAGCTGATCATGGTGTATCCGTAGTTGTCTGCGGTGGTCTCGGCGGCGGGATGATGAATGCTCTCTCCGCATCCGGGATCGAGGTCTGCTCCGGTGCCTCCGGCAATGCAGATGACGCTGTGGAAGCATACCTTGCAGGAAAGCTTGTGAATGCCGGTGTCAGCTGCAGCCATCACGATCACGAGGATGGATCCGGACACCATGGGGAGCATGCATGTGAACACTCGCACGGGGAGCACTGCAGACACCATGACAAAAGCGCTGATGAGGAGGATCACGAAGACTGCTGCGGACATCATGGCAAAGGCTGCTGCGGGCATCATGGCGAGGAAGAGGATTCAGACTTTGATTACGAGCATCCTCCCATTGTCTTCCCGGGTAAAAATGCCGGTAAAAAGGTTAAAACACATTATCAGGGGACTCTGAATGACGGAACCGCCTTTGACTCATCCTATGACAGAAACGAGCCTCTGGAGTTCATTGCGGGTGTCGGCATGATGATTCCCGGCTTTGACAAGGCGGTTGTGGATATGAATGTCGGCGATGTCGTCAATATCCATCTTGCTCCGGAGGATGCCTATGGCGAGAGAGACCCGGAGGCGGTATTTACGCTCGAAAAGTCTCAGCTTCCCGGCTCTGAGGATTTGACAATCGGTCAGCAGATTTATCTTGGCACCGGCATGGGACAATCCTTCCCGGTAACCGTCACTGCTGTAGATGCAGCGACCATTACTCTTGACGCAAATCATGAGCTTGCCGGTCAGGAACTGAATTTCAAGATTGAGCTACTCTCGGTTGAGGAAGCTTAAAGGCACAGGTATTGCAGCAAGCCATGTAAACAGAAGTGTCTGCTTGGTTACATATCTACTTGTCAAAATATCTTTTAACTCTGTATATAAAAGTCAGAATCTGATTTTTTAAAAAAACTGAAGCCCGGAATCTGTGGCAGTACATGCTGCATCCATCAGGTTCTGGGTTTTTTATGGATTCGGTGCAGCTGCGGTCGGATCATAATCTCCGGTACGCAGCTTCCCTCCCGGACAGAGAGCGCATATCGGACTGCGTCCGCCACATCCTCCGGATTTAGATGCGCATCCCACTGAGGATCCGCTTCAAAATCCGCATTCCGGTAAAGTGCCGTATCCGTCATATCCGGAAGCACTGTTGTAACCCGGACCCCATACTTCCTTACTTCATCAAAGAGGCTCCTGCTGAAACTGAGAAGGCCTGCTTTGGTTGCACCATAGCAAGCTCCGTGCGGACTGGAGGAAATTGCAGTCACTGAAGAAATATTGATCACCGCGCCATGATTTTTTTTAAGAATCCGGAGAAGCTTCTGCGTTAGAATCATAGGTACTTCCAGATTAACCCGCACCATCTCCATAATCTTCTCCGGATTCATCTCCTCGTGCAGCCCGTAGTACGCCGCGCCCGCATTATTGACAAGCACAGTAAGCTCTCCATCCGGTGTCTTTAAAATCTGGTCAAGGCACAGCATCAACTGCTTCGTGTCAAGTAAATCACACACGACCGGATGAAATCCCGACTGCTCCGGGTTATCTCTAATGCCCTCAAGCTTCCAGGCAGCAAAGTCTCGTCCAAAACCAAAAACATCATATCCCATTGCGAGAAGCTCAAAAGAAACTGCTCTTCCGATCCCGGAGGACGCCCCGGTTACAATCGCGTATTTTTTCATTGCCCTATGTACGTCCCTTCCACTCCTATCTTCTCCGTCTTTGCATCCTGATTGCCAGTTCTACTTCCAGCAGTCCAGCTGACTGTCTTCGATACCGATCTCCCGCGCTTTAAAGACCGGATTGCGTCCCTCACGTTTTTTACATTCATAATCCTTTAGTGCTTTGGATACCGTGCCGGACATCAGGAAGCAGCAGGGCAGATTGATAAATGTCATAAGCCCCATGGTAATATCCGCAAGTACCCAGCAGGCATCCATCGGCGCGATCGCTCCCAGAAATACCACCAGCATACATAGGATATGAAAGATCTGCATGAACCTTTTCCCCGGCATCTTTTTACCGTTAAGAAACGCCAGCGCGTTATCTACATAATAGAGATTTCCGATCAATGTCGTGAATGCAAAAAGGATCATTGCGATCGTAATAAAAATTGGTCCTATCTCGCCAAAAACGGTGGAGATCGCATTCTGCACATACGGTGCCCCGGAAACCTCCGCACTGATCGGCGTTCCACTTACAAGACACATCAGCGCCGTAGCCGTGCAAAGCAGCAAGGTATCAATGTAAACAGACAAGGTCTGCACAAGTCCCTGCTTCACCGGATGCGAAACATGTGCCGCCGCAGCTGCATTGGGAGCCGATCCCACGCCGGCTTCATTGGAATACAGTCCGCGCTTGATGCCGTAAATCATGCAAGAACCGGACACCCCGCCAAAAATCGCCTTGAAATCAAATGCATTGGTAAAGATCTCGACAAACATCTCCGGTATATTCCGGAAATGCAGAAATATAATAATCAGAGCGACAAGCACATACGATACACCCATAAAAGGCACAATGGTGGATGTCAGGCTGATGATCCGTTTGCCGCCGCCCATCAGGCAGTATCCTACAATCACCGCAAGGATAACTCCTATGATAATTGGTGTACTTTCCTTATGATAAAAAGGATATGCTGCAAAGGTGGACTGCAGGTTATAGGAGCAGAGTAAATTAAACCCAAACGCATAGGTTGCAATCAGAAAGATACAAAATAAAATTGCCACCTGCGGTGCATGAAGTGCCTGCTCGATATAGTACGCCGGACCTCCAAAAAAGTTCCCGTCCTTCCCTCTCCGCTTGTAGATCTGCGCCAGTGTACTCTCTGTGAATGCACTCGCTCCGCCGATAATGCACATGAGCCACATCCAGAAGCAGGCGCCGGGACCGCCCAGGCAGATGGCGGTAGATACTCCGATGATGTTACCGGTTCCGACACGAGAGGCAGTCGAAACCATCAGCGCCTGGAAAGAGGAGACATTCTCACCCTCCGTAGGCTCCATCACACATCGGATCGCCTCCGGCAGAAGCCGAATCTGCACACCCCGCATTCGAAATGTAAAGTACAATCCAAATACCGACATCACGATGATCAGCACCGGATGGTACATCACATCATCTATTGCATTAAGCAGGTTTATCACCATTGACCTCCCCAATTCCTATCTATCACTTCAAATTATCTCACGCGGAAAATCACCGGCTGCCCATCAAACCGCATCCGTCCTGCGCTCACAGAAAGCTCCTTCCCGGAAATTTCATCCTGATATGTCCCATCCGGTACATCTACGGAAACGGTAAATGAAGCTTCCGGCACCGAAACATGCAAATCAAATACTCCCACTGTAAGATGCTCCTTGCTGCTGCGATAACAGACCGCAGTACAAATTTCGTCCTCCACTTCCGCATGCCAGAACTCTGTCTCAGACAAAATCTCCCGGCGGATCCTCGCAAGACGCGCAATCAGTCCGCTGAGATCCCGCCCCGCTTCGGCGCTACGCGGAATCGGATCCTTCTCAAAAAGCTCCGGAAGATGCGCTGTTTCATATTCCTGCCCGTTATAAAGCAGCACCGCGCCCTTACTGAAATAGAGAAATGCCGTAAAATTTCTGAGGCTTCTATCCTCCTTTATAAAGCTTGCAATCCTCGGCTGATCATGATTTTCCAGAAACTGCAGCTTCACATTATGCGGGTCCAGCGCAGCCGCCTGCTCATTCATCACATCCAGCCATGCCCTGAGAGACCGGTCTCCACGGAGGTATCCTGCGAATGCATCCCGCGTATCATACGCATATTCCATGTCAAATGCCTGATACCCCTCAATGTCCGAAAAATTGGCGATGCCATGCCGATGACAGAAAGATATAAATCGGCTTTCATTAGACTCCGCAAGCCAGATACAATCCGGATTGACCTTCCGTACTGCTTCTCTTGCCGCCTGCCAGAACTCAATCGGCACCATCGGAGCAACATCGCAGCGAAACCCATCGACAAACCGCGCCCACATCTTAAGCGTTTCAATCTGATAGAACCAGAGCTTCACATTGCTATAATCTAGATCCACGACATCTGTCCAGTCCCCAAGCTTGTTTCCCATGCTGCCATCCGGCTTACGATAGAAAAATTCCGGATGTTCCTCAACAAGCACAGAATCCGGCGAGGTATGATTGTAAACCACATCCATCATCACCTTCATACCTGCTTCATGAATCGTATTGACAAGATGCTCAAAGTCCTCCACACTGCCAAGATCCGGATTTATAGCACGGTAATCCTGATTGGCATAGGGACTTCCTACCGTACCCTTCCTGCCTTTTACTCCGATCGGATGAATCGGAAGCAGCCAGATATAATCCGTGCCCAGCGCCTTGATTCTTGCAAGATCCTGCTCCACCGCGCGAAATGTACCCTCCTCGGAGTAATTTCTCACAAAAATGCTATAAATCATTGCCTTCTGCAGCTTAAGCTCTGTATCCTTCGCCATAAGGTTCTCCTTCTTTCATTCCTTCTTCACAACCAAGTGGTACCATCCTTAAAAATCATTGGTCCGATTATTTCCTGAACATTCTACCAGATCTGTTTCTACCGCGGAATACTCTATGATTTTTTTACTGCACTGCCGCATGCTTCCGGATGTACCTTGTCAAAAGGAAAAGCGCAAAGGCGGCACCACAGGCCTCGCCCACCGGGAGTGCACCGGCAAGACCGTATTCGCCAAAGATGCGGTCCAGGATAAACATAAACGGGATGTAAAATACAATCTCCCGGACAACGGCATGCAGCATGGTATCTCTGCCATCTCCGATTCCCTGCATGCAGTATGAGCTGCTGAAATTCAGAAACTGCACCGGTGATGCCAGGCAGCGGATCCTCAAAAAGGTGGTCGCAAATGCAAGTGTCGCCAATGCATCCGCCGCGCTGTCACCCGAGGTATCCAGGAAAATATGCGTGACACCGCCACCAAAAATTTCAAAAAGCGCCACGCTGATAAAGCAGATCAGTAAACCATATTTCCGAGCACAGCGGATCACCGCATTCATGCGAGTATGATTTCCCGAAGAAAAATTGTAAGCAACGATCGGAAGCATGCCCTGGCAGATGCCGATATTGATGGCATTGGGCAGACGCTCGATCTTCATGACGATGCCGATGGCCGCAAGCTGCAGGTCCCCGTGTACCGCCATCTGGGCATTGAGAAAGATATTTGCAACATCAAAAAGGCCCGTCAGGATTGCTGAGGGAATCCCGACAGAAAACAGTCCGCGGATCTGACTGCCGCTGACCTTATGAAGCTCCGACAACCGGAGGGAAACCGGCGCCTTGCCGGATAACCGCAGAAATACAATGATAAGATAGATGCAGGCGATCACGTTGGACAGAAGGGTTGCGAGCGCCGCGCCAAAGACCTCCATGCCATGCGGCAGAAGTACAAACATAAACAGCGGATCAAGGATAATGTTAAGGAGTCCTCCACCGGACAGTCCTTTACTTGCCTGCCGCGAATATCCTACGTTTCTGAGTAAATGCGCAAGCACCGCAGAGAGAATCGTTGGAAGACTTCCCAGTACCACAACGAGCAGCACATACTGCTTTGCGTACTCCATGGTGTATAGAGATGCTCCAAGCAATGTCAAAAGCGGTGTCTGAAATACATAGACAAACAGTCCATAGGCAAGAGAAAGGAGCACACAGCCATACACGGCAAAGGCACTGACATGCTGTGCGTCCTCGTCCCGGTGCTGCCCGATCAGCCTTGCCATGAGGCTGCCACCGCCGATTCCAAAAAGATTGCCAAAGGCTACCGTCAGCATAAACAACGTAAAGGATACGGTAACTCCTGCCATCATATAGGAGTTTCCGGTGCGTCCGATAAAAAAGGTATCCACAACGTTGTAAATCAGGTTGATGAGCTGACTGATGATCGTTGGAATCGCCATCGTTGCCAGTGCCTTAGGTACAGGCATCTTTTCAAAAAGTTCTCTCTTACTGTTTGTCTCCATGGATACGCCTTTCCGGACCTATGCTTTATATTTTTACTTCACATAAAATAGCCAAATTAAATATAGCATATCCATGACTTTCCGTACATTAAGAAAGATACTTCCCTGCTGCAAAAAACTCCCGGGTTTCCCGCGCGACCACACCACTTAAGGAAAAAAGAGCAATCATATTTGGGATCGCCATCAGACCATTAAAGATATCCGCGATCGTCCATACGGCGGAAACCGTCATATACGGTCCGATAAATACCGCCAGGATATAGAGCCAGCGGAACACCTTAACCGGCTTGAGGTTTCCGTGCGAGAGATATTCGAGACATCTCTCTGAGTAGTAATCCCATCCGAGTATTGTTGTGAATGCAAAGAAAATCAGGCAGACCATCAGTACAAACTGGGAAAACAGCACCGGAAACGGAAGCCCGTTCTGAAACGCATAGGTTGTTACCGCGACTCCCTCGAGACCAGGCTGCTTCCAGGCACCGGTCAGGACGATCGAGAGTCCTGTCAGATTGCAGATTACAATCGTATCAAGAAAGGTGCCTGTCATAGATACCAGCCCCTGCCGTACCGGTTCCTTGGTCTTAGCTGCTGCTGCCGCGATCGGTGCAGATCCGAGTCCTGCCTCATTGGAAAAAATTCCACGCGCAATACCCTTCTGCATTGCCACAAGCATGCTGCCGACCAGTCCTCCGGTAATGGCTTTTGGATTGAATGCTCCTGCCACGATTTCCACAAAAGCATCCGGGATTTTGGTAAGATTCATTAAAATCAGCAGAACCGCAAAGATAAAATAGGTGATCGCCATAAACGGCACAATAACTGATGCCACCTTGGAAATCCGCTTAAGACCACCGATGACCACAAGGGCAACCAGAATTGCCAGGATCAGTGACGATACAATGGTTACGCCGCTGTAGGATCCGATGCCGGGAAGTGAAATATTTTTTACGCCGGACGGATTAAAGAAATTATTGACGGCGGAAACAATGCCATTTACCTGAGAGAAGGTTCCGATTCCAAAGAGACCCACGCACATGCCAAAAAAGGCAAAAAGCTTTGCAAGCCATTTCCAGGAAGCACCCATACCCTTCTCAATATAATAGAACGGTCCGCCAAGTGTATGACCGGATGCGTCAATGTCACGATATTTCACCGCCAGCAGAGCTTCCGAATACTTCGTAGCCATGCCAAAAAACGCGGCAACGATCATCCAGAACAATGCACCGGGACCACCCGCAGCAACGGCAGTTGCCACACCGACAATATTTCCCGTGCCAATGGTAGCAGACAATGCCGTCATCAGAGCCGCAAAGCTGCTGACCTCTCCCTCCTCGGATTCCTCAACTGCGACAATCCATTTCAGTGCCAGCGGCAGCCGTTTGATCTGCAGAAATCTGGTCCTTACAGAAAGCAGCACACCTCCCGCAAGGATCAGCACCATCAGCGGTACACCCCAGACCAGCTGGTCTATCGTTTTTAACATCTCATTGATCTGCGTCCACATACTCCCTTGTACTCCCCATATCAAATTTTTATATAAGTAATAAAGTTAAATAGCGTCCTACAGACTGTATATCTCACGCGCACATATGTCAAGTGTAAAAAGACGTTATTACTCTATTATTAACTCTATTATTTACATAAGTGCAATCAACTCTACATGCAAGGCATTGCAATCCATATTGCAGCTTCTGGGACCCCTCTGAATTGCAGCTTTCCGGGAGCTCTCTGAATTAAGACAAGAGCGGCAATATAAGCATTTCACAAATTCAACATGGACATATTAATCTACAGCATAAAAAAGCAGGGGCTTACCAAACCTGTCGTTCAGTAAACCCCTGCCCTTAGTAGATCAATAAAGATCAATATAGACCAATATAAACCGAGCACCGCCAATAAAAATCAGTAAACGATCTGATGCTACTTATACTTACGATCTTACGATCCGATCGTACAGTACAAGTCGTATTACAGCTCAGGACCTGCGGAAACCAGTGCCTTACCAGCCTCATTGCCTTCATACTTCTTGAAGTTCTTGATGAATCTTGCTGCAAGATCCTTAGCCTTCTCATCCCACTCAGCTGCATCAGCGTAAGTATCTCTAGGATCAAGAATCTCTGTGCTAACTCCAGGAAGCTCTGTAGGAACCTCGAAATCAAAGTAAGGAATCTTCTTAGTA
>DJXY01000109.1 GCA_002449915.1 Oribacterium sp. UBA6992 | reverse complement strand
AAGCAGCGCATCATGGAAACCATCATTCAGATCAACCGGACCCATACGCTTCCGGCATACGGGCTGTTGCTCGCAGGTCCCGCCGGAATCGGAAAATCACAGATTGCATACTCCGTGGCACGGATCCTCAGGCTTCCATGGACCGCGCTGGACATGAGTGCCATTCACGATTCTGAGGCGCTCACCGGAAGTCCGAGAGTCTATGCCAATGCTAAAGCAGGGCGGATCATGGAAGCCTTTTCCGAGGCAGGCTCCTCCAATATCGTCTTTATTATCAATGAGCTTGATAAAGCGGACAGCGCAAGTGTCAACGGAAATCCGGCAGACGCGTTGCTGACGCTGCTGGATAACCTTGGCTACACGGACAATTACATCGAATGCATGATTCCGACAAGTGGTGTCTATCCGATTGCCACCGCCAATGATAAGTCCCGGATTTCCGCACCGCTGATGAGCCGTTTTGCCGTGATCGACATTCCGGATTATACGCCGGAAGAGAAAAAGGAGATCTTCCTGCATTTCTCTCTGCCAAAAGTGCTGAAGCGCATGAGCATGTCCCCGGAAGAGTGTGTTGTTACACCGGACGCTGCAGATGTGATTATAAAGAAGTACCGGGATACCACAGGAATCCGGGATCTGGAGCAGGCTGCGGAGCATCTTGCGGCAAATGCACTCTACCAGATTGAAACGCGGCATGCCGGGGCAGTGACATTCACAAAAGATACCGTAGCGAAGCTTCTGGATTGCTGAGCATTTTTCAGTCTATGGTCTTGCTGTCTTCTACCTATAGAAAAGGTAAAAAAACGTATCTGAAAGTGGAGCAGGCACCTGGGTACGGTGGTCATGGAAGCTAAATAGAACCCAGAAGGTCATCGCCACAGTAAAATTGATTGTTCTGCCGGATACATCTATGCTATAATTAAAAAGTTATCATTTCAGCAAAGGAGATAGAAACGCATGGGTTTTTTTAATATATTTGGCAAAAGCAAGAAGGAAAAGGAAGCTGAGGAGGCTGCCCTTGAGGAGGAGAAGGTAAAGCGGCATGAGGAGCTCGTGGAAGAGCAGAAAAAGGCGCACGAGGGTTTTCAGTGGCCGGTTATGCCAAGGATCAATCAGATGAATGTAAAGCGCCCGGACAATGACGCTGCAGCACCGGTAGTGATCGAGGATTCACTTACCGAGGAGGAAAAGAGCCGGGTTGGAAATCTGATCTATGAACCGGAGCTTAAGCCATCTGATCTTAAGAAGCTTAACCTGCAGGAGCTTCTATTCCTGGAGGCGGCAATTAATCTTGCCCAGGCACAGGCAAAGCTTCAGAATTTTGAGGAGAACCGCCAGGCAATCCATACAGAGTTTTTAAATACCATCCGGCGGTCCGAAAATTACTATCTGCTTTATGACAATCGCACAGGCTATCCACTGATTGATAATGAGTTTGTTCAGCTGTATCTTGACGAGGAGCATGCCAAAAAGGGTGCCGCACTCTATCAGCAGCAATACCGGGCGATCCGGATTATGCAGTTTCCGGGGATGTTTGCACCGCAGGATCCGGAGAAGCCGCAGGCACTTGGACTTTTTGATGTGCTGTACTTCCTCGGGGATGAAAATATCATCGTAGATAATGGCTATTACAAGGGATTTCTGAAGCGTTCGGAGATTTCCGCACCTTTCTATATCAATAAGGATCCCAAGACCATCCCGCCTCATAATCCGGCACTGGTTTTTGCCATTAACGATTATCTTTGCGAATTTAAATGGCCGGTAAATTATCCGACACGGCAGGAGCTTCTCAAAAAGCGCTTTGACCGGATCCTTGCATTTATGTCCAAGGCGGTCTTCCTGGTACCAGCCAAGGTAGAGGAGGTAACTCCGGATGCCACTGCAAATGGTGATACTTCCGGAAACGCCGGTGCAGCCATGACTGGCAGCACTGCTGCAGAGGGAACTGCCGCGCAGGCTCCAAGAAAAAGTGTCGAGGTTCCTGGATTGAATGTTGGCGGTAAGCGTTTTCTACCCGTGTTTACAGATGTGTTTGAGTTCATCAAGGCTTTTAAGGATACGGAATTCCGTCCCAACAGTCTGAACTATCAAAATGTGCTCGCTATGGCAGCAAAGTATGATGGTTTTATCATTAACCCCAAGGGTCAGGGACTGGTAATGCAGCGTCAGGAGCAGCCGGCTGCTGCTCCGTCTGAGACAGGCACCACGGAAACAGCAGCGTCACGTCTACACCTGGTTAAGGATGCCACATCCGAAAGCGGAAATGAGAGCGGAGATCCGGAGAAATGATTTTTTAAGATCTCTATCATTTTGGATAAATATTTTAAATGCTGTCTATTAAATATTTTTAGCAGATTAAAATCGGTATTACTTTATAAATATTTAATAATCATGCTATAATAATGCCGCAGTAAATATGATGTCCTTCATACAACTGCGCAAAACGCCTCCCATGCCGGTGCTTGACGGTACGGGAGGCATTTTTGTTTCAAATGCAAAGATTTAATATTACAGAATTTTACATTGATTCATTTTATGGTTACGAGATACGATACCGGATTTCTCTGTGAAATGGATGCTCCGGATCGGTGATCTGCATCCGCTCCGGGAGGAGATTACCAACATCCGGGATGTCCTGCGCTTCCAATGCGATATAAGACGAGGGCACATCGAGATACCCACCGGTATAAAGCACCAGCGCCGGTGCGTCCGTCATCATAATCATTTTGTGCCCGGAGACCGGATCCAGCAAGGTACAAGCTTTTTTCAGAGCATCCTCACGCTTTACGCCTCGTACCCTACGATTAAGATCTGCCCGCGTCAGGATATAAGCATTGTTATAGCCCCTGCCAATCAGAAACTGCCGGTCCGTAATATCATCCCTCAGGATTTCAGAATGCAGCATGTGGGCAATGACTGTCGGCGTACGGAAATCAAATGCCGTGCCGGATACCGGTATGATGTCTCTCGGCAGACTTTGATCATCATTCAGCACTACATTATTGGCTGAAATCTCGAGCTCCTGCCTGAGTCCGGAGCCTTGACACGGATCAGCCTGATATTCCTTAGACCCATCCGCCACCTGGTTTTGCAGGATCTCCGGAACTGTCAGATTCCAGTAGGTATGATTGGACATATTGATATAGGTCGCTTGATCAGACTCCGCATGATATTTCACCCGGATCCAGCCCGTATCCTCCACAGAATATTCCACCCGGTACTTCCGATTGCCCGGATATCCGTCCACGCCATCCGCCTGCTCTGCCGTGAAGGTAATCCGTACAGAATCCGGCGCCTGCTCCTGAGACTCGACCTCCCAGTCCTCATGCGCAAGATTATGCGGACCTCCGTGCAGTTGATTCTGACCCTCATTGGGCATCAGCGTATAACAATGTCCTTCTATATTGAGAGCGCTTCTGCTGATCCTGCCGGCATTGGGGGCAAGCGTCCTCCCGGCATAGGATCCGGAACGCAAAAGCGCAGCTTCATCTGCTTCCTTTAGCACGATCGAATGTCTAAGCTCAGAACGGTCTGCACTTGCCGGACAATATCGACCTACCGCATGATCTGTAAACGGAAGCGCAATGTCCTCAATAGCAGCTCCATACGTTCCAAGCGTCACTTGCATGCCAGAACTGGTAAATATTCTGAAGTATTCTCTGCTTTTTATCGTATGATCTTTCACAATTTCTATATTCATGGCATTTTTCTCCATTTATTTGTACATTTTACAGTATATTTAAAAACTGCCGAAAAAGAAATTATCATGGTAATGAGAGCAAGATTTGAAAATGCATCGGCAAATGAAGGCAATGATTTTGCAGAAAAACTAACTTACAATAAAGTCAGTTAAAAAAATACGTATTCTACAGATGAAAGGAGCATGGCATGGAACATGTCCTGGAATTTCAGCATATTTCAAAATACTTTCCCGGAGTGAAGGCGCTGGATGACATTTCATTCAAGGCATACTCCGGTGAGGTTCTGGCATTTCTCGGGGAGAACGGCGCAGGTAAATCCACTTTGCTAAAAACGCTTAACGGCGATTATCAGCCGACTTCCGGAAAGTATCTCCTGGATGGAGCAGAGAAGCATTTCAAATCTCCGCACGAAGCCATCGAGGAAGGTATTTCGATCATCTATCAGGAGCGGCAGATCCTGCTTGAGCTCTCTGTCGCGGAAAATATCTATCTCGGCAGGATGCCCGTTGGGAAATTCGGCATGATCGATACTGCTAAAGCCAACCGCATGGCAGAAAAAATCATCGAGGATTTCGGTCTCCCAATCCGGCCGGATACAAAGGTCAAGGATCTCAGTATCGCCTACCAGCAGATGGTCGAGATCATGAAAGCGTATTCGCGGGAGAATCTCAAGGTCATTGCCTTTGATGAACCCACAGCATCCCTCTCCGATTCTGAAATCGAGTCATTATTTAAAATTATCCGTAAGCTTAAGGCAGAAGACAAGATCATCATCTATGTCTCACACCGGATGGAAGAAATTGAGGAAATCACGGATAAGGTGGCAATTTTTAAGGATGGTCACTATGTCGATACGGTTAAGACCGGTGAATGTCCTCAGTCCGAGATGATCCGCATGATGGTAGGCAGGGATCTCGGCGACATTTACAACAATCTGGATCGGAATAAAGAAATCGGTGAGGTTCTGCTTGAAGTAAAAAATGTTTCCTCGGATTATGTAAAGCCCAATTCCTTTTCTCTCCGTAAAGGTGAGGTGCTCGGATTTTCCGGACTGGTCGGTGCGGGACGTACCGAGCTTATGCGGGCGATCATCGGCGCTGACCGGATGAAAAGCGGTGAGGTGATCCTTGAAGGCAGGAAGCTGAATATTCATTCGCCTCATGATGCAATGGATGAGGGTATTGTACTGGTACCGGAGGACCGGAAGCTGCAGGGCATCATTGCAAACCTTTCCGTAGCAGATAATATCAATATCTCCATGCTGGACAAGCACTCCAACAAGCTCGGATTTATAAATACCGCGGAGGAGCGGGAAGCCGCTCAAGAGGGTATCCGTAATTTTCGTGTCAAAACCCCGTCGCCGGATAAAAAAATTGTTGAGTTGTCCGGCGGAAACCAGCAGAAGGTGATTGTCGCCAGATGGCTTGGAACAAATCCTAAAGTGCTGATTCTGGACGAACCGACAAAGGGTATTGATGTCGGCGCGAAATCCGAATTTTACAACATGATCTGTCGCTTTGCAAAGCAGGGGCTTGGCGTCATACTGATTTCCTCCGAGCTCCCGGAGGTCATCGGCTTATCCGACCGGATTATCGTTATGAAAGGCAGGCAGATCGCCGGAGAAGTTTCAAGAGAGGAAGCAACCGAGACAAATCTTCTGAGTCTCGCTATGATCGGGAGGGTTGAAAAATGAAAAAACTGAAAATTTCCGGCGATAAGCTGGTCCTCATTGCAGCAATCATCGTCGTATTTATCCTTTTTACATTGCTGAACCGTAACTTTTTATCCATTACCAATGTTATCAACATTTTGATTGCCGCATCCCTTGTCGGTCTCGTGGCAATCGGACATACCTACCTGATCATCGCAGGGCAGAACGATCTGTCCCCGGGATCTCTGGCAGCCTTTTCTGGTGTGCTTGCCGCGACGCTTGTAAGCATGGGACTTCCCTTCTTACTTGCCTGCATCATCACGATTGCCGCAGGTATGGTCGTTGGTGTGTTGAATGCTTTTATGGTCAATAAGATCCATCTGGAAGCTTTTATTGCAACCCTCGTAACGCAGTCTGTAATCCGCGGATTTGCCTACATCATCTGCGGTGGAAAACCCATTGCGATTTCCAACAAATCCTATCTTTTACTGGGTAAGCTCCGGATCCTCAATATCCCTGTTTCCGTATGGATTATGATCCTGTGCATTGTTGTCTTTGGTATTGTACTATCCAAGACCAAATTCGGTCGTTCCATCTATGCGATCGGCGGTTCACAGGAAGCCGCAAGACTTGCAGGCTTAAATCCGCAACGGATCATTACTACATCATTTATCATGATGGGTGCACTCTGCGCCATCGGCGGCATCATCTTCTCGGCACGTATGAACTCCGGACAGCCGGCAGCCAATGTCAACCTTGAGTTTGATGCCATCACTGCCGTTATCCTTGGTGGTGTATCCTTCCAGGGTGGTGTCGGAGATATGGGAGGCACAATTCTAGGTATTATCCTGATTCAGGCATTTAATACAGGACTCACCATGGTAAATGTACCATCCTTCTGGCAGTATGTCGCCAAAGGCGGACTGCTTCTCTTTGCACTGACAACCGACTATATCCGTAAGCAGAGGAGAGAGAAGGAGCTGCTGGAACTCTCCATGAAGAACCTTTAATTTAAACAGCAGAAATTCTGAAGCAGCAATTTTGAATCTGCAGATCAAGAGCAGGTAAAATTAAAAATTCAGGAGAGGAAAATCCGTCAAATCGATAACTCTAATCCGAACAATCCAAACCAACTGAACTATTATTATTGCGCCAAGCGCAGAGGAGGAAATACATGAAAAAGTCTAATCTCAGAAAAATGGCAGCTCTCGGTATGGCAATTGCTATGACCGGATCTCTGGCGGCATGCTCCGTTGAGGGAGGATCCGCTTCCGCTACAACCGCAGCAGCTGCGGCAACAACAGCGGCGGAGACGAAAGCAGCCGAAGCCGGCAGCAGTGCAGCAGCAGATACAACCGAGGCTGCAAAACCGGCTGGAGACAGTGGCAAGGCCGGCGTTGTATATGGCATTTACAAGGCCGGTGACCAGACCTGGTTTATTGATGAGGGCGCAGCAGCCCAGGCAGCAGTAGAAGCGCAGGGTGACACCTTCACCTATGTTGACGCCAAAATGAATCCGGAGGAATATTTAAAGGCGATTGATAACGCAATCGCAAACAATGCGAAAGGTATTGTTACCTGTATTCCTGACCAGACCATGTCACAGGCAGCAGTGGACAAAGCAAAGGGTGCTGGAATCCCGATCGTCGCAGCAGATGATGCTCTGCAGGATGCAGATGGCAAGAAGCTAGCACCTTGGGTAGGTATTGATGCTTATGTGATCGGTCAGGCAAATGGCGGATGGCTCGCAAAATATGCCAAGGATAACGACCTGATTGGCAAGGATGATGTGGCACTTCTGATCCTTACGATGGATACCGTATCTTCCTGCGTACCAAGAGCCGAAGGCGAAATTGATCAGTTCACAAAAGACTGCCCGGATTTTGATCAGTCCAAGATCTATAAGGCAGATTATGATGGAACAACCGATAAGGGCAACACCGCTGCATCTTCTGTCATCACAGCGCATCCGGAAGTCAAAAAATGGCTTGTAACCGGTGCCAACGAGGAAGGAACTATCGGTGCCTGCCGTGCACTGGAGTCCGCTGGCCTTGATAAGGATGCCTGCGTTGTAGGACTTGGTGCATATATGGCAAAAGATGAGTGGAACAACAAGGGCGCTGACGGTACCTGCATGAAGGCTGCTGCATACTTCTCATCCCAGTCTGTCGGTGAAGGCTCTGTAAAAGTTCTGTATCAGCTCATTAACGGTGAAACCCCGGATATGGAAACCGCAGTGCCTGCAGTTATCGTAACTCCGGATAACTATAAGGATACCATGGGTAAGGATGCGGAATAAACTGTTAAACCTGTAACTCCAAAAAATATGTGGACCAATCCCGGTCCGAAAAAGCAATCAGGGAGGCACGGTCCTAAGGACCGTGCCTCCCTGATTGTCGATCGTGTGCATATATCCTCACGCGTCTGGTTTTCATGTTCTAAAAAGCAAGGAATCTTCATTGTACATCCACACTGGCACGATACTGGGAGGGAGTCTGTCCTGTCACCTTTTTAAACGTCGTACAAAAGCTGGATTCGGAGGTAAAGCCGCAGCTGAAGCAGATATCCTTAATGCTCATTTTTCCGGACTGCAGGAAATATTTAGCAGCGTTGACTCTTGCTTCAATCACATATTCATGCGGGGTAAAGCCGGTTTCTTTTTTAAAAAGCCGGCTGAAATAAAAGGGACTGAGCGCGGCCTGCTCAGCCAGTTGTCCCAGCGCAAGCTCATCCCTGATGTGCTCTGTGATATATGCAATGGTATCATCAATGACCCCTCGGGAGCCCTGCTCCGCAGCATCCTGATTCCGGGCAAGCAGAAGCTCTGTCATGAGATTGACAAGATAGTTGTTAAATAACGCCTCCCGGATGGAAAGCGAATCCCGGAAGCTTACATATATTTTATGGAGATACTTCTCAAAACGATATGTATCCTTAAGCGTAATCACAGGACCGGCATCATTCACGATTGCATTGTAATATCCTCTGGCCTGCCTGCCGTCATAGTGGATCCACTCTGCCTCCCATCCGGTGTCCGTACCATACGCATGAGGACGATAGCAGTCGATCAGGACAACATTCCCCTCATACGCATGATAGGTCCTGCCGTCAAGCTCGACCGTACAGGATCCCTTACGGATATACATGATGAGAAAGCTGTCAAAGGACTGGCGGCGGATCCAGTAGCCGGGCAGATAACGGAAATAACCGATAATCATAGGATATAAAAGCAGTCCCTTTGCCATAGCTCCGGGTGTATACACATAAAAATCCGAACCCTCACGTATGTATTTTTCAGTGGAAAGCATAGAGGCTCCTTTCCGCTTCTTTAAAGCAAGTTTTTAAAATTAAACCGCAAAAGTGCTTAATGAATTAAGTGTTATTACAGGATATATTATAAGCAAGAAATAAAAATAAGTAAATCTATCTGATTTCATTTGGAATAGGAGGCAGTCATGTCAGTCGTAAAAATCTGGGAGGAAGAGGTCAAGATCCCGACCTATGGCATCGGTGAACCAGACAAGAATCCGATGTTCCTGGAAAAGAGGGTTTATCAGGGAAGCTCCGGCAGAATCTACCCGTATCCGACCATTGAAAAAATATATGATCAAAAGGAAGACAAGGTCTATCACGCGGTCTGGCTGGAAAATGAATACCTCAAGGTGATGATTCTCCCCGAGCTTGGCGGCAGGATCCAGCGTGCCTATGACAAGACCAACGGCTATGACTTTGTATACTATAATCATGTGATTAAGCCGGCGCTGGTAGGTCTTTTAGGACCGTGGATCAGTGGAGGTATAGAATTCAACTGGCCGCAGCATCACCGCCCGACAACATTTGCACCGGTGGACTATATGCTGATCGAAAATGCAGACGGATCCAAAACCTGCCGGATTTCCGATACGGATCAGATGTACGGAACCCGCGGCGAGGCAAGCTTCACACTCTATCCGGGTAAGGCATATATCGAGATCAAGGGGCAGCTTTACAACCGTACCAGCACGCCGCAGACCTTCCTCTGGTGGGCAAATCCTGCCGTTCCGGTCAATGACTACACACAGTCTATCTTCCCGCCGGATGTACATGCCGTTATGGATCATGGAAAGCGCGATGTTTCCCGGTTCCCGATTGCAACCGGTGTCTATTACAAGCATGACTATAGTGCCGGCGTAGATATTTCCCGTTATAAAAATATCCCGGTTCCAACCTCATATATGGCGGAAAAGTCGGATTTCAACTTTGTCGGCGGATACGATTACAAGGTTGGGGCAGGACTTCTGCATGTTGCAGATCATCATATCTCTCCAGGCAAAAAGCAGTGGACCTGGGGC
>DJXY01000122.1 GCA_002449915.1 Oribacterium sp. UBA6992 | reverse complement strand
CATCCGGAAACGCCGGATTACGGTGCAGCGGCGTTGATTATTGTGGCAGCCGGTGTACTGGTCAAGATTCTGCTGGGGCGCTATGTGAAGGGCGTCGGGGAACGGGTGCATTCAGACTCCCTCGTAAACTCCGGTGAGGACGCCTCCATGGATGCTGTGATTTCTGCATCGACACTTGTTGCCGCATTGATTTACCTTTTTACGGGGCTCTCGCTTGAGGCGTGGCTTGGTGCAGTTATCTCGCTGGTCATTATCAAATCGGGTGTAGAGATGCTTGGAGGTACGATTTCGCAGATTCTAGGGGAGAGAGTTGATCCGGAGCTTTCCAAGGAAATACGTAAAACCGTCAAGAGCTTCCCGGGGGTACAGGGCGCCTATGATCTTATCCTTAATAACTATGGACCGGATGACTACAGCGGATCTGTGCACATTGAGGTGCCGGATACGTATTCCGCATGTCAGCTGGACCAGCTTCTTAGGGATATTTCTCTTACGGTATACAAGAAGCACCATGTAATTCTTACGGCGATTGGTGTGTATGCGGTTAATACACATGATCCGGAGGCTGTGGATGCCCGTAACAGGGTAAGTAAGATTGTGATGTCTCATCCCGGGGTCATCCAGATGCATGGGTTTTATTTTAATAAAGAAGAAAAAAAGCTGCGGTTTGATGTCATGATCAGCTTTGATGTCCCGGATCGTAAGGCATCCTATCGTGAGATCCGGGAGGAAGTTGAGAAGGCATATCCGGGCTATCAGCTGGAGATGTCACTGGATACAGACTTCAGTGAGAGCTGAGGCTGTTGTGAAGCTGTTAACATTCACCGCTTTATGTTTTTTTTATTAAACTTGCGGGGAATGACTGGTATTTTTTAATGCGCGTGCTACGATACTATCGAGCATTATCCCAAAGAGGAAATACATCGAAACAGATCAAGATCAGGATCATTGTGTAAGGATGAGGCTTTATGGCGACCGTACCTATGAGGGTCAGCGTCAATTCAGCAAATGTCCGGATATTATATACATACAGTGGTCAGCTTAAGAGTGTTTTAGTCTTATAAAAATAAAAACGATCTGATTTCATTCTATGCACTGGCTTTAATGCCATTTCCTTGGAATAATCTCCTGTCAAACTTTTGATGCTTAAAATAAAGCATCAGATGAAATGAGACCTGACTGCAGCAGACTGTCAGCAGGTACCCGAGGAGGATTCTATGAAAGCACGCAACGAAAAAACTACATTTCTGGTTGAGATGGCGATGATGATTGCCATCATCCTTATTATGGCAAATACCCCGCTTGGATATATCCGTACGCCGGGGCTGTCACTTACCTTGCTGACGGTACCGGTTTCTGTCGGCGCGGTTATACTTGGACCGCTGGGCGGCGCGCTTTGCGGGCTTACGTTTGGAATCAGCAGCTTTGTCAATGGCATGAGCAGCAGTATTCTGTTCCAGATCAATCCCTTTGGATATTTTATTACAACGGTGGTGACAAGAGTGCTGGTGGGGTTCTGCACCGGGCTGATTTTCCGGGCACTGCATAAGAGAAAGAGCACCAACAGGGTTTCCTATTATGTGACATGTCTTAGCTGTCCGCTGCTTAATACCTTGCTTTTTATGACGTCTCTTGTCCTGTTTTTTTATGGATCGGATTATATCCAGAACTTTGTCACAGCTCTCGGCGCAAGTAATCCGCTGGTGTTTGTGCTGCTTTTTGTCGGTGTGCAGGGTGCAATTGAAGCTGCGGTTTGCTTTGTTGTCGGCAGTGCGGTTTCACGTACGCTGTATGGAGTATTCCGTAAGAGCATGCCGGGACTGATCCACAGCGATCGCTTCTTGCTTGTGGCATGAATGAGATTTGGGTTTTGGAAATTTTAGCAAAATAAAAACAAAAAAGTTAGAAATAAAAAAACAAATGGCAATATATATGCTATGCGATAAGATGATTGCTTCCGGAAGCTGCTGCACAAGTTGCGGCAGCTTTTTTGGTATGTGGAAGTGCTTTTCATCCGAAATATGAGGATCAGGATAAAACCAGATGATTTTTCAAAATCAAAACTGTAAAAAAGTCATCCGAAATGGGGATTATATCACCGAAAGTGAAATGCATAATTGACTGGAAATTCACAACACAAATAGTATAATCATGCTGTTATGTTTGTTTCGCAGCGAAGCAGAAAGTGTGTCTCTCAGTTTTTGGCACCATTTTTTCAGAAGCAGATGTAAACACGCAGATTTAAAAAGAATGATCTGAAAATTTCATAATAACGATCTAAAAATACAGAAATAAAATACGGATCTAAAAATACAGAGGATACAGTAATGGAAAAAAACAGCGGCAGCACAAATCTCGGCGGCAATGCAAATCGCAGCGGAAGCATAAATTCCAGCGATGGAGCAAATCTCAGCGGCAGCGCAAATATCATCGAGCTTAAGCATGTCACAAAACGGTATGATGATAACGGCTTTGTGGCAGTCAATGATTTTAACCTTGAGGTGAAGCGAGGAGAATTCGTTACATTTCTCGGACCCTCCGGATGCGGCAAGACCACAACGCTTCGCATGATCGCCGGCTTTGATATCCCGACCTCGGGTGAGATCCTGCTAAACGGAAAGTCCATCACCAGCCTGCCGCCCTATGAGCGTCCGATCAATACGGTATTTCAGCGGTATGCGCTCTTTCCTCATATGAATATTTTTGACAACATCGCCTTCGGACTCCGTCAGAAAAAAATGGCTAAGGATGTCATTGAGCATAAGGTCAAGAGGATGCTGACGCTGGTGGATCTCGAGGGCTTTGAAAACCGAAGCGTTGCCACCTTGTCCGGAGGACAGCAGCAGAGGATTGCCATTGCCCGCGCGCTTGTCAACGAGCCGGAGATTCTGCTTCTGGATGAGCCGCTGGGAGCGTTGGATCTTAAGATGCGGCAGGAAATGCAGATCGAGCTAAAGGCAATGCATGACAAGCTGGGGATCACCTTTATTTACGTTACCCATGACCAGGAGGAAGCGCTAACCATGTCCGACAAGATTGTCGTCATGAGTGAGGGACAGATCCAGCAGATTGGCACGCCGGAGGATGTATACAATGAGCCTAAAAATGCCTTTGTTGCCGACTTTATCGGCGAGAGCAATATATTCAGCGGTATTATGACCGGTAAGCTCCGGACCCGCTTCTGCGGTGGTGAATTTGTCTGTGTGGATGATGTCCCGGAGGGCACGCATATCACGGCGGTGATCCGTCCGGAGGATGTAGAGCTGACGACGCCGGAGCAGGGGATGATTCGTGCAGTCGTCACTTCTGTAATCTTTAAGGGAATGCATTATGAGATTACCATGCAGTCAGGCAAAAATGAAATCGTTGCCCGGTCTACGAGGGCTGCGAATGTCGGTGACCGTGTCGGAATCCGTGTGGAGCCCGATGGCATTCACATTATGATTGCAGAGGATCACACCAACACGTTTCTTGTGGACATCAACAAGGATTATCGTCTGGAATACAATGGTAAGCTTCTGCATGCGAGTCTCACGAAGCTCATTAAGGGCGGCAAACGTCAGGAGGATGGCAGCATCGTGGATGGAAATGGAGAGGTCATTGACATCAACAGGCTTCGGATCCAGGCATCCATCCAGCCGGAGGACATCGAGATGACGGATAATCAGGAGGAGGGTCTCGTGCAGGGCAATATTTCCAACCTGATTTATCTCGGTGAGCATTATCTTTATATTATCCATACGGATGATCTGGAACAGGATTTTGCGGTATATGATGAGGATTTATGGAACATGGGAGACCGTGTGGGTCTGATTATGCCGACAGAAAAGATGACATTTACCATTAAAAAGTAAGGAAGGGACGGCTGAAATGAGGTTTTCCAGAAAGAATCTCGGCATACCCTATGCCGTATTTCTGCTGCTGTTTGTGCTTATGCCGCTGGCAGTCCTGTTTTACTATGCATTCACCAACGGTTCAGGGCAGTTTACACTGATGAATTTCATCGGATTTTTTACCAATCCCAATACGCTGGGGACGCTTGTGTACAGCTTTGCGGTGGCGTTTGTGACCACTGTAGTTTGCGTGCTGCTGGCGTATCCGCTGGCATATATCCTCGCTTCCAGTAAAATCCGTGCAAAGTCCGCAGTGGTCATGCTGTTTGTACTGCCGATGTGGATTAATTTCTCCCTCCGGATCACGGCGCTGAAGGAAGTGCTGATTTTTATTGAGGGAAATCTTGCCATGTATCCGTTTACCAATACCGTGATCGGCATGACCTATGATTTCCTGCCGTTTATGATCCTGCCGATTTATACGAGCATCTCGCGGCTGGATCATTCGCTTCTGGAGGCTGCGCAGGATTTAGGCGCCAACGAGCGGGAGGCATTTTTTAAGGTGACGCTGCCGTTGTCGATGCCCGGAGTTATGAGCGGGGTTTCGATGGTGTTTCTGCCGGCCATGACCAATTATGTGGTGCTGGATATGCTGTACAACAGCACCTACATCATGGGCTCACTGATCGGAAGCTATTTCGCTGCCTACTACTGGCATGGCGGGTCCATGATTGCGTTGATTCTGCTGCTGATCATCTGCATCTTTACCTTGTTGACGGATTCAGATGAGACAGGGGATGTGAGGGGAGGCACGATATTATGAAAAAACTCTGGAAACCCGTGTTTTTTGCGATCGTGTTTCTGTTTCTGTATCTGCCGATCCTGATCCTTGCGGTATACAGCTTCACGGACTCGACCACCATTGGGGCGATCAGAGGATTCTCCCTCCGAAATTATGTGACACTTATAAGCACAGAGGAGCTTAGGAATATGATCGCCGGCACGCTTGCCCTCGCGGTGGGGTCTGCTTTTATAGCAACGATCCTGGGAACGTTGGGCGCGCTGGGAGCCTTTTACTCCAGGGAGAGGACGCGGACTGCCATTGCAACCGTGAACCGGATTCCGGTGATCAATGCGGATGTGGTGACGGGCTTTTCTATCTGCGTCCTTATGGTGGTTGTTATGCATATCAGTAAGGATAGCTATATTCCTTTGATCATAGGGCATGTTACGCTGAGCGCACCGTTTGTATTTCTCAATGTGATGCCTAAGATCCAGCAAATGGACTCGAGTCTCTATGAGGCGGCGCTGGATCTCGGCGCGACACCATTCCGGGCGCTTCGTCAGGTTGTGATACCGGAGATCATGCCTGGAGTGCTGTCCGGCTTTGGTCTTGCTATTACCCTGTCACTGGATGATTATTTTATTGCTACCTATACCAAGCCTGCGATGTTTAACACCATAAGTACCTATGTGGTCAATGCCACCAAGGGCTCGCAGACCAGTATCAAGACAGCGCTCTGGGCTTTGTCTACTGCGATTTTTGTCATCGTACTTCTGTTTGTTCTGCTTGGAAATTTAAGAGCAGCGCAGGAGGAGAAGCGTCGGGAGAGGATGGACTGAGATTGAGATGAGACAGAAATTTTATAAGGCAGTGCTTGCGACAGGCGCACTGGGCATGATGAGCCTTTTTTCACTGATATTGCCGGGGGAAAATTCTCTTGCGGCAACAGGTACAAGCGCGGAGGAAGTAACCCAGACGGCATCTATCCCAGTATCAGAAGCAGTGACCTCATCCCAAGCCGGATCGGTAATGACATCGGGAGCTGATTCCGGGCGCGATATCACGCTCCGTATCTGTAACTGGGAGGAGTACATGGATGAAGGCGGCTGGGATGCAGACGAGACGATAGACCTGCCGAGCGGCGACATCATCGGTCAGAACTCCATGATCGAGGATTTTGAGAACTGGTATAAGGAAACCTACGGCGTCAATGTGCACGTCGAGTATTCCACCTTCGGAACCAATGAGGATCTCTATAACATGCTGACGCTGGGGGATACCTATGATCTCATCTGTCCCTCGGAGTACATGTTTATGAAGCTGATCAGCGAGGACCAGGTGGTACCGCTGTCAGAGCATTTTTTTGATGCATCGGATCCGGACAATTTTTATACCCGGGGCGTATCTCCGTATCTTCGCAGGATTTTTGAAGAGCATACCATCAATGGAGAGCCATGGAGCCGGTACGCGGCAGGCTACATGTGGGGTGTTACCGGTATTGTTTATAACCCGGAGCTTGTCACGAGAGAGCAGGCATCTACCTGGAACATCTTAAAAAATCCGGAGTTCCGTAAATGCGTTACCATCAAGGACAGTGTCCGCGACTGCTACTTTGCTGCAGTTGCCGCGTTGAAGGGTGAGGAGCTTACCAGTCCTTCGTTCCGGGAGGATCCGGAGTATAAAAAAAGGTTGGAACAAGCGGTCAATGATACCTCTCCGGAGATGATCCGGAAGGTGCAGGACTGGCTGCAGGGCATGAAGGATAATGTATATTCCTTTGAGGTGGATTCCGGTAAGGCAGATATGGTAACCGGTAGGGTTGCTGCCAATTACCAGTGGTCCGGAGATGCCGTCTATACCATGGATCAGGCAGAGGCGGATAATTATTATCTTGAGTTTGTGGAACCGGAGGAAGCTTCCAATATCTATTTTGATGGCTGGATCATGCTTAAGCGTGGCATCCAGGGAGATCCCGCAAAGCAGCAGGCGGCGGAGGCTTTTATCAATTTTGTATCCAGACCGGACAATGCGATCCGCAATATGTACTACATAGGATATACCTCCTTTATTTCCGGAGGGGAGGATCCGAGGATCTTTGAGTATCTCAAATGGAACTATGGTGCAGATGAGGATAGCAAGGATACGGTAGATTACGATGTCTCCTATTTCTTTACCGGTAATGATGATGCAGTGGATCCCCGCTATGTGCTGACAGTTCCGGAGGAGCAGACCAGGAGACAGCTTGGTGCGCAGTATCCAAGTACGGAGGATATCCGCAGGACCAGTATCATGCAGTATTTTGACGATGCCCAGAATCAGGCAATCAACCGGATGTGGGTTAATGTGCGCTGCTATAATATCAGGCATCTTCCGTGGTGGGGCTGGTGTGTAATTGCTGCGGGACTGGTCGGTACGATTTACGCCTTTGTGCTCAAGTACCGGATCAGGAAAAAGATGGAGCCATAAAATATACTCAGACATAAAAATTGTTGATCCTTTAAATATAAACTTTAAAGGATGAAACAAGTACTAAAAAACAGTGCCTTTGGAAATTTCCTTAGGCACTGTTTTTTACTGTTGGATGTAATATGCTGTGAACTTTAGCTGTGCACCACAACGGGCATGCCGACATAGGCGATGTTGTACAGAGCTGCCGCAATATCAGGCGGGAGATTTACGCAGCCATGGGAGCCGGCATAAGTATAGATGTTTCCGCCAAATTTGGAACGCCAGGAGGCATCGTGCAGTCCCTGTCCCTTATAAAACGGCATCCAGTAATTGACATGGCTCTTGTATTTGCTGCCATCGTCATTATAGCCCTCCAGGTACCGGTCTGTCTGCTTGGCGTTGATGGTATGCACACCCAGCATAGTATCATGCTTATTGGCTCTGCCCGTCACGCAGGGACTGGACAGCACAAGCTGGTTGTTTACATAGCAGTACATGTTCTGGTTTGTAATGTCCACTTCAACGCAGGTGGGATATCCGGTAGGATTTTGGCGAGGTGCAGGATCTGAAACCTTGGAGCCCTGCGCATCGACCGTGGAGCCATCGGGTGTTTTTTCAGATGCATACATGGCACCATAAGGATGGGAAGCATCGGCTGCCTCAGCGAGATAGTATTCCGCACCGTTTACATTGCGCCATCCTGTAAGCATTTTGCCATCGGCATCAAGCAGATAGTAATGGCCTCCGTCTTGTTGCCATCCTGTGAGCATTTTACCATCGCTACCGAGCAAATAGTACGTGCCACCGATATTCTGCCATCCGGTGAGAGCCCGGCCTTCCGAATTAAAAAGGTACCAGGTGCCATTAAGAT
Organism: Oribacterium sp. UBA6992; assembly: GCA_002449915.1. GTDB lineage: Bacteria > Bacillota > Clostridia > Lachnospirales > Lachnospiraceae > Oribacterium. The sequence continues at coordinate 17,490 of DJXY01000122.1, read as the reverse complement.
TCTGCCATCCGGTGCGCATCCGTCCGTCACTTCCCAGATAATACAGCCCGCTGCCGTCATTTTGCAGACCGGTCAGCATAGTTCCGTTACTATCCAGGAGATACCACTTCCCATCAGCATTGATCCAGGTGCCGGTAAGGATGCGGCCGCTTGCCATATAATTCCAGCTTCCGTTCTGCTGTTGGATCCAGCCGGTTGCACCCGGACCCGCGGAGCCCTGGGACAGCGTCACATTGGGATAGTTTTCTGCGTATGCCGGCACTGTCAGCAGGATCGCAAGCAGAAACATGAGCATCAGTCCGCGGAAATGCTGTATATGTTTCGCGGTGGTTTTATATATAACATCAGATTTCACGTTACATTTCAGGTTTTGAAGCATTCACATTTTTCCTCCTCGTACTCTATAATCTTATCATAATATAGATTCTGATATTTTGAAGCCGGTATATGGAAATGTTACCTTTTCGTAAGGTTTGGTTTTCAGAATGCAGGAAAATCCGTATAATATAGTAAGACATAAAATCCGGCTGTGCCTATGCGGCGGATCAGCAACCGGAAGCTTCTTTACGGATACGCCGGTCCAGGAGCCTGATTTTCCATAGGAAATCGCGGAGAATGCGATACAGATCATTTTGACAGAGGATAATATAACGCATGAATAAAAGAACCTTAAAAATTACCACCGGAGCCATGATCGTTGCGATTTTTGGCGTTTTACTGCTTTTTAACCGGCAGATGGGAGGCCTGCTGGAGGGCAGCTTTACCTATCTATTTCCGATTCCCATGGTCGCATACGCCGCAAGATACGGAGGCCGGAGCAGCCTCACGGTTTTTGTCTGCATGGTCTTTACTGCGTTTCTCACGAGTACACTCACAAGTATGTTTTATGCCATCAGCGCGGCGTTTGTCGGGATGATTTTTGGTGCTATGATGTTTCGTAAGATGGATCCGACCAAAACGCTCCTTGTTGTCATGTTTCTCTGCGTATTGTCCAATCTCCTGAATCTCGTGCTTCTTGCCGGGATATCCGGCTACAATCTGGATGCAGAGGTGAGGGAAATGCAGGAAGGGATGCGTCTCGCCATGCAAAAGGCTAATGTCGCGCTGCCGGACGCCATGCTCAGTACAGACTTTCTCCGGCGCTTATTTCTGGTCTCGATTGCGCTCGGGGGAGCCTTTCAGGGCTTTCTGATCTATGAAATCAGCCTTCTTATTCTGCGGCGCATGAGGATCCCTGTACAAAAGCCCAAGGCAGTTTCACAATACTATCCTCCAAAGTGGAGCGGACTCGTGGCTTTTATTGCATTCATGGGTTACAGCTATGCCTTTGCAAAGCCGGGAATGGATCCTTTGACGCAGGGCGTCCTGGAAACGGTCGGTATGCTGGGGTATTTTTATCTCATCGTGTTTGGCGTGATTGCACTGTCGCTGGTCATCCGTTGCTATGTTTCCGGGAAACGGGGAGTGGTGCTGCTGCTCAGTATCCTTGGGATGTTTCTGATGCCGCAGGGCGTGATGATTCTTGCCTTATTTTATATTTCGGGAGGGCTACATCCGTATCTCCTTACAAAGCTTGAGGAAATGCAGCAACATGGTTAAGGATGAGCATGCAGGAAAGGTTGACAGACATTAATTCCGGTTATAAGAGACATAAAAAAACTTGACATCTCCAAAAATCGGGGCTAAACTTAGGACAATTCTTGGAAAGGGGAACGCGCTGGATGGTTCAGGAGCATAATTTCACAATTACATCTGTCATTATTATCCTGATTAACGTCATTGCAGTCGTGTGCAATAACGTTTCTTTTGCGTTACCGGATTCAAGGAGCTGACAGATAATAAAGTTCATGTCAATGAGGACCTTGCAAGTAACGCAGGGTCCTCATTTTTTATTGCTTTGTTATCTCAAGATCATCGTTTGGATGCTGCTGGAAATCCGGAGCCGGTGCATTCCGTAGCGATGTCGGAGCTTTATCTTTACATCGCAGGTTTAAGGAGAAGAAAATGAGTAAGTATACGGTTGAGCTTTTGGTTGATAACTGGTCTTATGCATTGGAGCGGATTACAGGCGTGTTTGAAAGACAGAATTATCGTATCGATTCGATCAACGCAGGACCGGCTGTCGGCAGCAATGCATCCAGGATAACGATCGTTTCCATGGGAGATGATTCCATGAATCAGGTCATTAAGCATCTCGGCGCGCTGCATTCTGTGCATGAAGCTATGATCGTCAGCCGCGAGGGACTGTGATTTCCTTAAGAAATACGATTTTGGTCTGAACTTGGAGGTACGAACAGGTATTTTTACCTGGCATGCGGCTATCTGATACAGCTATTGTATTTGATTCAGCAGGCAGAGACGTTTTTATCTGATTTAACTATCAGATATATCTGACAATCCAATAATAACTTGAGGTTATTTCCTGCATGAATTTGTGTTCCTTGACTTTAGATCTTGTAATAGATAAGATGATTTTGTAGTAGTAAAAATAGACATGTATATCAATCCTGATTTTGGAGGAAAATAATATGCGTAGTGATTTAGTAAAGCAGGGTGTGGAGCATACACCGCATCGTTCCCTGCTCAAGGCGGATGGACTTACGGATGAGCAGATGAGACGTCCGCTCATTGGAGTAGTTAATTCCTTTGCAGAGGTGGTTCCTGGACATATGCATATGGAGCAGATCGCAAGAGCTGTAAAGGATGGCGTGCTTATGGCTGGCGGTACACCGCTTGAGTTTAATACCATAGCTGTCTGCGATGGCATTGCCATGGGACACGACGGAATGCATTTCTCACTTTCCTCCCGGGAGCTGATTGCGGATACCATTGAGTGTATGGCAACTGGACATGCATTGGACGCACTTGTTTTCTGCCCGAACTGCGATAAAATCGTGCCGGGCATGCTGCTTGCCGCGGTTCGTCTCAATCTCCCGTGTGTTTTTGTCTCCGGCGGTCCGATGCTCTCGATCCATGAGCGCGATCTGAACACCGCGTTTGAAGCAGTCGGTGCTTATAAGGCGGGACTTCTGGATGAGGCAGGAGTTGCGGATGTAGAGAACTCCTGCTGTCCGACCTGCGGTTCCTGCTCCGGTATGTTCACAGCCAATTCCATGAACTCTCTCTGCGAGGTTCTAGGCATGGCGCTTCCGGGCAATGGTACGATTCCAGCGGTGTACTCTGCAAGACTGAGACTTGCCAAGGAAGCCGGTATGCGTGTGATGGATGTCCTCAATAAAAACATTCGTCCGAGAGATATCATCACAGCAGATGCCATTGAGAATGCTTTAACCACAGATATGGCGCTGGGATGCTCGACCAATACCGCGCTGCACCTGATGGCAGTAGCGCATGAGGCAGGTGTGCCGTTTGACCTGCATAAGATCAATGAAATTTCCGACAAGACACCGAATCTCTGCCATCTGGCTCCTGCAGGACATCATCATATGCAGGATCTTATGGAGGCCGGTGGAATCTATGCGGTAATCCATGAGCTTGCAGAGCATGGTCTGATCCATGAGGATTGTATGACGGTGCTTGGCAAGACGATCGGTGAAGCCACAAAGGATGCCAAGGTTAAAAACACGGATGTGATCCGTCCCTGGGACAATCCGTACCTTAAGGAAGGCGGACTTGCCGTACTGTATGGTAATCTCGCTCCGCACGGCTCTATCGTGAAACGGTCAGCAGTTGCACCGGAGATGATGGTGAATGAATGTACGGCACGCTGCTTCAACTCGGAGGAGGAAGCGATCGGAGCCATCTATAGCGGCAAGATCAAGGCAGGAGACTGCGTTGTGATCCGGTATGAGGGACCTGCCGGAGGACCTGGCATGCGAGAGATGCTGAGTCCCACTTCCGCGATTGCCGGCATGAAACTGGATACGACAGTTTCACTGATTACAGATGGTCGTTTCTCAGGTGCGTCCCGCGGAGCCGCGATCGGACATATTTCGCCGGAAGCACAGGCTGGTGGACCGATTGCTTATATAAAGGATGGAGATAAGATCAAAATTGATATCCCGCACTATTCCATTGAGCTTGAGGTTTCTGACGAGGAGATGGCGGAGCGTAAAAAGACGATGAAGATCCGTGAACAGAGAAATCTCACAGGTTATCTTAAGAAATATGCTAAACTTGTGCATTCCGCAGATACCGGAGCAATTGTAGAGTAAACATGATTTTTATTTATATATAATGCCATACCGTTTTGGGCAATATCAGGGGAGAGGTCTTGTGCCTCTCCCTTTATTTGTGCTATAAATGAAAAAGATGCCGTGGGGAGCTTTTTCGGAAGTGGAATTTCATGCACAGTAAAACTTGCTGGGAGCCTGCGGGATATAAATATTCAGATCGTAAATATTTGGGTCGAAAACATTTGCATCAGTACAGGAAGGACGTTTCTTATGACTAAAATACTGGTTACCATGCCGTTTAATGAAAAGCATAAAAAGCATATTGAGGAGATTGGAAAAAACTGCAGCTTTACCTATAAGAAAAATTCAGAGGTCCGCGAGGAGGATCTTAAAGATACAGATATTATCTTTGGAAATGTTAGTCCGAAGCTTCTGCCCAAAGCGGAGAAGCTTCAGTGGATACAGCTGAACTCTGCCGGAGCTGCTGAGTTCTGCACACCGGGCGTGCTTAAGGAGGATACGATCCTCACCAATGCGAGCGGTGCCTATGATATTTCCGTTTCGGACTGGATGCTGACGGCAACCTATATGCTGGCACGGAAGATGGATCTCTATATGGATAATCAGAGGAAGCATGTATGGCAGGAGATGGGAAGTGTCTGTACCGTGACTGGCTCTACCGTGCTGGTGCTGGGACTTGGAAACATAGGCAAATGCTATGCGGCTAAGGTTAAGGCGCTGGGCGCGTATGTGATCGGTGTCACGAAGCATCAGCATAAGGAGATTCCGGCATGTGCGGATGAGATGCATACGATGGAGAAGCTGCCGGAGCTTCTGCCAAGAGCGGATTTTGTTGTCATGGTGCTGCCTGGCACAGAGGAAAACAAATATGTTATCGGGACCCGGGAGCTTAAGCTTATGAAGCCGACAGCATATCTTATTAATGCAGGACGTGGAAATGCTGTCAACAACATGGAGCTGAATCAGGCACTGCGTGAGGGCGTGATTGCCGGAGCTGCGCTGGATGTTACGGATCCGGAGCCACTGCCGGCGGACCATCCGCTGTGGGATGCGCCAAGATGCATTGTTTGCCCGCATATTTCAGGTAAATTTTATCTTGCAGAGACCTTTGAGAGGATTGTCCGCATTACAGGGGAAAATCTCGAGAAATATCTTGCCGGTGACAAAAAAGACATGATCAATCAGGTGAAGAGAGAGCTTGGATATTAAGGAGAGACTTGGAAAGGTTAGGAAATTTTATGGCAAAAACTGCATTCCCGAAACCAGGAAACTTCCTGTATCCGGTTCCCGCGGTTATGGTGAGCTGCCAGGATACGGAGGGAAATTCCAATATCTTTACCGTTGCCTGGACCGGAACGATTTGCTCGGATCCGCCAATGGTATATATTTCGGTCCGCCCTTCACGCGCAAGCTATGAGCTTATCAAAAGCTCCATGGAGTTTGTAATTAACCTTCCGGATGAGAGCATGGTTAGAGCACTGGATTACTGCGGCGTGCGGAGCCTCCGGGAGCATGATAAGTGGGAGGAGATGCACCTTACCAAAGAAAAAAGCAGTAAGGTATCGGTGCCGTCGATTGCCGAGGCGCCGATCTCCATCGAATGCAGGGTTAAGCAGATCATCCCGCTGGGAACCCATGATATGTTCCTGGCAGAGGTGGTAGCGGTTCAGGTGAATGAGAAATATCTGGATCAGAAGGGCGCATTTCACATGGAAAAAGTCGGACTGGTGGCGTATTCCCATGGAGAGTACTATGCGCTCGGGAAGCTGCTGGGAAGCTTCGGATATTCTATAAGGAAAAAACCTGTGCATTCTGTGCATAAGGCAAAGAAGAAGTCTGTAGGGAAAAAGGCTCCGCAAAGTAAGGCTAAAAATTTAGCCAGATAAAATTCAGCTAAAATTCATGTGGCAGATCTGTCAATTGGGAGTTGACGGATCTGCTTTTTGTGAGTAAACTTTATTAGGTAATCAAATTTATTTATTACGTCTGATCTCTCAATAAAGTCTGCGGATATAGTACATCGGTAGTACGCGGCCTTCCCAAGGCTGAGAGGCGGGTCCGACTCCCGTTATCCGCTTTTATGCGTAACAAATTGTGACATATTGATTTGCGAAGCGCAATTTACGTAAATCCCTGATAGGCTTTACTATTAATCCTGGTACACATGGACGAGATTTTGTCCGGTGTGCGCAGGATTTTTTTGTGCAGAAATTTCTGCACAGATTTTAGTATGTTTCATGCATAATACTTTTATGTAATACGGTGCGATTTTCCTCGGATATCTCTTCAGAACCTCAGGAATCCCGGGAATCTGTGCTTTGCGAGAACATTGATAGAGGTTTCAGACGCCATATCTTCTCCGGTAGAAGATATGGCGTTTGTACTACTCTGAGATTCGGATTCTGCAGCGTTAGCGTTTGCTTCAGATGTATCATCGGACTGTGCCGCGCTGCTTTCCGGTACTGCAGCGCTATCCTTTTCCTGCGCCTCTGTGCTGCTTGCGGCTTCCGTGGGCTTTGGACGGAAGCTCTCATACTGCTTTCCGCTGCTGGCGTCAACCGTAGCACCACGGAATTTGATCAGCTCGGAAACGGTGACCATCTGATATCCCTGCGATTGCAGCCAGGGAATGACGGTCTGGCAGGCATCTCCTGTTGCTTCATAGATCTCGTGCATCAGGACAATATCTCCATCCTTGATATTGGATTCAATCGCATTAATCGTAGACTGTGCATCTCTTGTTTTCCAGTCCTCGGTATCAAGAGACCAGTAAATCATTGGCTGTGTCACAGTGCTCCGGACATCATCTGAAATAATACCGCCCGGCAGACGGATGAGAGTCGGTTTTACGCCGGAAACCTGCTCGATGATGTCATTGGTTTTGTTAAATTCGTTTGCAATATAATCCGTGCCCTTTTTGGAGAGCTTAAGATCATGATCCCAGGAGTGGTTTGCGACCTCATGTCCATCCTGTACCATTCGCTTCACTTCGTCCTGATTTTCAGAAACACGGTTTCCTACCATAAAGAAGGTTCCACGACCGTCGACAGCCTCCAGATAATCCATGAGACGATTTCCAACCTTACTGTCCGGACCGTCATCCCAGGTGAGAGCCACCATAGGTTTTGTGGTATCCACATATCTGCCGCCGGAGAGCACATGCGTCGGATCGGACATATCCAGACCGTCAACATTCTGCTCTGCACTTGCCACGGTCGTGGTTTCCGGAGTGACCGGATCCGCTGCGTCGTAGCCGCTGGTCGGGGTGACGGTCTCCAGCACACCTCGCTGCTCCTCTCTCGCATGCTCCAAAGCATGATTCATGGCACGGATCCCCTTGACGCCGAGCAGAATCACGGCAGCAAAAAAGAAAAGTGCGGTGAAGCGGTACATCCATGCCTGCTGGCGGCGCTTTTTCCGGAGAGCACGACGACGCTGCTCCCGGCGTCTGGCTTCGATTTCCTGTTTGCTCTGCACACGGCGTCTGCCACCGGATGTGCTGCGAACGGTGCTGTGGCTTCTGGTGGGAGCGGGTCTCCTGATGGTGCTGGTACGATGGGCTCCGGAAGTCGCTGCCCCGGCTGCAGCTTTCCTGCCTGCACTGCCGGATCCGTTATCCTGCCAGCTTCCGGTCCATAAACGTCCGGAGTTGGCGCTTGTATTGTGAATGCTTCCGCCGCTCATACTGCGACTGCTGCTTTTATGATTATTATTTTGAGACGGATTTCTGCCTGTGCGTCCTGCTCCTCCATTGGTTCTTTGGCGGTAATTCTGCCGCGCTTGTCTATGTAATTGGTCCTTATCCATTTCGATAGTCCTGTTATCATTTTATTTATAAAGAAGTAAGTCGAATCTTATTGTAGCACAACTCCCTGTGAAAATTGCTTAAATTTCAATATCCGGTAAACTTTGTGATAGAATGATAGAGAAATGCTCCGGAAAGGGCAGAATACGGGCGAAATTACGGAGGATGGAAATGAAAAGACTTAGACAACTGGATGGACTCCGCTTTATTATGTTTTGCGTAATCCTCTTGTCTCATTTTGAGTTTCTCTGGAACTATCCTTATGGGGCATTTTATCGGCGCTTTTTATATAATTCCACCATGGGCGTGGATTATTTCTTTCTGCTTTCCGGATTTGGTATCTATTACAGCTCCCGGGATCAGGTTAAGATGAGGACTGGAGGGATAAGCTTTGCCATCCGGAAAATCCGGAAGGTGTATCCGCTCTATGTGGTCTCGCTTCTGTTAAGCTATCCTTATGCAGTGATGCTGATGCGCACGTATCGTACGGACTGGCTGTATCCGATCGTTACCAATCTGATCCTGCTGCTTCTGGCTCTTACGTTACTTCAGGAGCTGTCCGGGATGATGGTATTGAGTCATGCCATCAACGGTGTCGGCTGGTTTTTATCGACACTGTTTTTAAGCTACATGTTGTGCCCGTGGTTTCGGAGGATCACGGAGCGTCATAGTGGAAGCCGTCGGAAAACCGTAGGTCTCTGGGGCGGCGTTATCCTTCTGATCCTGCTGATTACTGTAATCACGGAGCGGCTGGATGGCACGGTCGTAATGCCGGGACTTGTGCTTGATGATTTAAGCTATGGCTCGCCCTATGTCCGCTGCTGGTATCTGCTGCTTGGCATGACGGTGGCTGAGTTGTATTTTGAGCTTACGGCAGATGAAAAGGTCTGGTACAGGCATATGGCAGCTGCAGCGGTGCTGATTGCAGTGCTCTGGTTCTTTATCCGCGGGTCTCTATCGATGCTTCCGTTTGTCTTACGGAGAGCTGTAGATCTTATCCTGGTGAGCTTTCTCCTGCTCTCGGTTTCACTGGATCAGGACAGAATCTCAAGTGTTCTTTCCGGTAACAGGCTGCAAAGGCTTGGAAAGGACAGTATGTATTTTTATCTCCTGCATTTTCCGGTCCGGAATTATGTGGATTTCCTTTTTACTGAAAAAGGGATATACTTTGGAGGCATCACCGGCATAATAGAGGCTGCCGTAATTACAGCTGCGTCACTGCTGGTTTCGCTGCTGGTTAAAAAATGCTTTGATCAGCGTAATATTTATAAGAGAGGTTTTTAATGGATAAAAAGGCGGTAACCGAAATCAAAAAACTGTTTAAAAAGGATGACTGCAGAGTAGATCGTATGCGGGCATGTTATGTGAATGAAGATAAGGAAAAAATCAGCACGCTCCATGATACATTTCTTGCGCTGCAGGATGAAGAGATGGCAAAATACTGCGAGCTCTTTAAAAAGTCTCTTGCAGGTAAGTTTGGCAGAAATCTTTTTAATGTACCATTTCCACTGGAGGAGGAGAAGCCGGGAGGACATCAGGAGTTTCTGTACCGGTTGCAGCAGTCGGAGCTTAAGGATGATGCGCTTGTGCAGGAGTTTTTTGATAAGGTGATCGGATCGTATCAGTTTCCAGGGAAGTATCTGATCCTTCTTGTCCATGGAGTGTATGACATCCCGATGAAGACCAGTGATGACCTTATGATGGAGGATGCTTCGGAATATGTGTATTCCTTTATCCTCTGCTCGATCTGCCCGGTGACGCTTTTAAGAGAGGGACTTTGCTATGACGCAAGTGTGCAGACCTTCCTCAGCAGAACGGATGACTGGGGCGTGCAGAAGCCGGATGCCGCGTTTCTGTTTCCATCCTTTAATGACAGAAATACGGACCTTCATGAAACACTGTACTACAGCAGGAGTGCACAGGAACGGCATGAGGAGCTTGCGCTGGATCTGTTTGGCACAGAGCTTCCGAGAGCGGAGAAGGATCAGCAGCAGGTATTCCGCGATGTGATCGAGGCAACCTTAGGGAGAGACTGCGACTTTGAAGCGGTCAAAACGATTTCGGATACCGTAAATCAGATGATTCGGGAGCATGAAAAGGATCCGTATCCGCTTACCATCGGCAAACATGATTTAAAAAGGCTCCTTGAGGAGAGTGGCGCGGATGCGGATGCAATGTCCAATTTTGAGTCGATCTATGAGGAAGCAGTCGGGGAGGATGATTCGCCGCTGATTGCAGAAAATGTGCAGAATACCAAAAGTATTACGGTAAGCTCCGATAACGTTAAATTAAGCGTCAAGTCGGAGGTCAGTGATGTGGTGGAGACCCGGGTCATTGACGGACGGGAATATTTTCTGATCCCGGTCTCGGATAACCTGGAGGTAAACGGCATTCGCATCCGACAGAAAAAGCTTCCCGAAACAGAGGGCTGAGCGTAAAATATCCGTTATCCATCTGCGAGAAGTGAGATTCTGCATATATTTTTATAAAATAGAACTTGCGGTGGTACTTTATGATAGATATAATGCAGAAGAGGTTTAAATTACGGCAGTTAGCACTGCCACTATTTAACGTGGAAATCTTTAGTGAAACCGGATTTCCCTTTAGGAGGAATGTATGAAAAAAACCGTATCAATGCTTGTTGCAGCCACAATGGCAGCATCTATGCTGGCAGGATGTGGAAGCTCAGCTACTTCTACACAGACCACGCAGGCTGCGTCACAGGGTGAAACTGCTCAGGCAGAAACCACTGCAGCAGCCGGAGAGAGCACCGCAGCAGCTCCTGCTGAGACCAAGGACATCGACGTGCTGAATGTTGCGTTTGTTCCATCCCGTGAGCCGGATGAAATCGTCACGGCGACCGAGCCGCTCAAGGACATGATCAAAAAGGAGATGCTCCCGCTTGGCTATAACATTAAGGATGTGGAGATTACCGTCGGCACTTCTTATGAGGCAGTCGGAGAGGGTCTTGCGGCAGGTACCATTGATATCGGATTTATCCCAGGCGGTACGTATGTGCTGTATGATGATGACTGTGAGGTTCTGCTTACAGCAACCAGAGATGGTCTTTCCATCGATGATGATGATCCTAAGGTATGGAATGAAAATAAGCCGACCAAGCCGACGGACGAGCAGGTTACCTTCTACCGTGCACTGATTATTGCCGGTCCATCGGAAGCAGGCAAGGCGATCGGAGACAAGGTAAACAATGGCGAGGCTCTGACCTGGGATGATCTCAATGCGCTGAACTGGGGCGTTATGGGACCGACCTCCTCTGCAGGTTATATTTATCCGGCACTCTGGATCCAGGAGAACTTCCAGAAAAACATTACGGATCTTACACATGCGGTACAGTGTGATTCCTATGGTACAGCATTTGCGCGTCTTGCACAGGGTCAGATCGATGTGCTTTGCACCTATGCTGATGCCCGTCGCGATTATGAGGATGAGTGGCAGGGCGATTACGCAATGAAAAATTCCATCTGGGATGATACCAATGTGATTGGTGTTACTCCGGGGATCTACAATGATACGATTTCCGGCTCCAAGGTTTCCAAGGTTATGCAGGATGAGGACTTCAAGGCTGCCTTTAGGAAGGCTATGATTAATATCGGCAACACTGAGGAGGGCAAGAAGGTTATTGCGATCTACAGCCACAAGGGATATGTAGAGGCCAATGATTCTGACTATGATTCCGCTCGTGATGCGCAGAAGCTTATCAAGTCACTGCGTCTTGACCAGAAATAATTGATTTCAGAGTCATTTCATCAGGGGAGGTAGCTTTTACCTCCCCCGTTTTTCTGCATGAGGGTAAAAGAGAATGATCAAGTTTGAAGATGTGGGCAAGAAATATCCCAATGGGTATGAAGGATTGAAGCATGTAAACCTGGAGATTGAACAAGGAGAATTTATCGCCATCATAGGTCTGTCCGGTGCCGGTAAATCCACTTTGATCCGTACCATCAACCGTATGCATGACATCACCAGCGGCAGGCTTACCGTAGATGATGTGGATGTCATGAGTCTCTCCGGTAAGAGTCTCCGTCGCTTCCGGAGAAAGATCGGTATGATTTTCCAGTCCTTTAATCTGATTACCAGGACGACAGTCATTAAAAACGTACTGACTGCGTTTGTGCCGGATATGCCATGGTTCCGTTCTGCCTTTGGCATTTATACCAAGGAGGAGAAGCTCAAGGCACTGGAGTGCCTCGATAAGGTCGGCATTGTAGATAAGGCGTTTGTAAGAGCCGACCAGCTGTCCGGAGGACAGCAGCAGAGAGTTGCTCTGGCAAGGACGCTGGCACAGGACCCTCAGATTATCCTTGCAGATGAGCCGGTTGCATCTCTGGATCCGGTAACCGCCAAGCAGGTTATGGATGACTTTAAGAGAATCAACCAGCATATGAATATCACCATCCTCATCAACATTCACCATGTGGATCTTGCGCTGCAGTACTGTGACCGGGTGATTGGTATCCGCGCCGGAGAGGTGGTTTATGACGGACCTGCCGCAGAGGTCAATGATGCAGTACTTAAGCAGATTTATCAGGGAGGACAGGAGGCGGAAGCATGAGCATCTATGACAAGCTGTTTCCACCCAAGGTCTATAAGCTCTCTGGCGGTAAGGAGGTTTCCCAGAAGCGCTCCCGTGCACCGATTTATGTAATTCTGGTACTTGCCATGAGCATCCTCTCGATCAAGGTTACCGCATTTAATCCGACGACACTTGTTGCGAGAGGAAATCAGTTTTTTGTAATTCTGGGCAAAATGTTTCCACCCAATACGGGATATTTCGGCTCGATTGTGGATCCGATTTTAGATACCATCAAGATGTCCCTGCTGGGCTCTGCGATCGGTTCCATCCTGTGTGTTCCCTTTGCCATGCTGGCGTCTACCAATGTCTGTAAAAATCGCGTTGTGGTTACGCTGATGCGTCTCATATTCAGTATCATCCGGACACTGCCGACGCTGGTTTCCGCATTGATCGCGACCTTTATTTTTGGTTTGGGAACCATTGCCGGTACCACGGCGATTGCGGTATTTTCCTTTTCCTATATTGGTAAGATCCTCTATGAGGAAATCGAGACAGTGGATATGGGAGCCTTTGAAGCGATGGAGGCTATGGGGGCGACCCGGACGCAGGCATTCATCAGCTCCATCGTGCCGCAGGTGCTGCCAAGCTTTTTGAGTAACAGCCTTTATAACTTTGAGGGCAATGTCCGTTATGCGGCGGTACTTGGTTATGTCGGAGCCGGTGGTATCGGCCTGATCCTTAATGAACAGCTTGGCTGGAGAGAGTATCCTAATGTAGGTATGATCCTGGTTGTCCTGTTTGTCACGGTATTCTGCATTGAGTCGGTCAGCCGCTGGGCCCGTAAAAAGCTTGTCTAGGGAGGGAATCGTATGAACGAACGTATTGAAAAAGCATATGAACACCGTCCGAAGGACTGGATCTGGCATCTGACCATTGCTGTCGTTGTTGTATTCCTTATGCTCTGGAGTGCAGGCTCGATGGAAACCTCAGGTACGACTACGAACGGCGGCAGGATGGCGCTAAATATCCTGAAGGGTATCGTCAACCCGGATCGTGGACTGTTATTTAATCTGACCATGCAGGGCGTACCCTATCTTTTGCTGGAGACCATCTGCATCGCCTTTATGGGTACTGTGGTTGGCGCAATTTTTTCCATCCCACTGGCATTTCTGTCTGCAAGCAATCTGACACCCAAGCCGGTTGCCTTTATCGGACGGATCCTGATCATGGCGATCCGTACGGTACCGGCATTTGTCTATGGACTTATGTTTATCCGCGTTACAGGACCCGGACCCTTTGCCGGTCTTATGACTATGTCGCTGACTTCTATTGGTATGGTTTCCAAGATGTATATTGAGGCGATTGAGGATCTGGATACCAAAATCCTGGAGTCTCTGGACGCCATGGGCTTAGGAACCTGGCAGAAGATCCGCTATGGCATCCTGCCGCAGCTTATGCCAAACTTTGCATCTACTGCCATCTATCGTTTTGATATTAATCTACGTGATGCAACAGTGCTTGGTCTTGTCGGGGCCGGTGGTATCGGTGCGCCGCTGATTTTTGCTATGAATGCTTATCGCTGGAATGAAGCAGGTTCCATCCTGATCGGACTGGTTGTTCTGGTTCTGATTGTTGAGTGGATTTCCACCAGGATCCGTGTTAAACTGACACGGGGCTGATAATTTTACATACAGAAATATGGTCCAGTCTCTTTTTTGAGACCGGGCCTTTTTTATACATGTACAGGACACTTTTTCTGTAAGTTTGCCGCAATCGTATTTTGCGGTGATCAGGCGGATAGAATTAAGAATAAGAAGGAATTTTATTCATGAAAAAGAACTTTGATATTTTTTACACCTCTGATACGCATGGAAAGATTTTTCCGGTGGACTATGCGACAGGACAGGAGAAAAAATGCGGACTCCTCAACATTGCTTCCGATATTGGTAAGACCGGAAACACACTGGTTATTGACGGAGGGGACAGCCTGCAGGGGACACCAATGCTTGAGTATTATCTGGAGCATAAGGACAGCTTCCCGTACCATCCGGTAGCGGAGGCATTTAACGATCTGCAGCTCGACTACTATACCCTTGGAAACCATGACTTTAATTTCGGATACGACGCGATCCGGGACTATGTCCGGGCTATGAAGGCAGAATGTCTCTGTGCCAATGTAGTGGATCTCTGTGGCGAGATTCCAATTCACAGAACCGCGATTCACCGTCTGGACAACGGCTTACGGATCGGACTTACCGGTGTGGTAACGGATTTTGTCAATGTCTGGGAGTCAGAGGAGCATCTTAAGGAGCTTGCGGTGACGGATCCGCTGGAGGCTGCCATGGATGCCTATAATGAGCTGGCAGGGCAGTGTGACATTACCGTATGCATTTATCATGGCGGATATGAGGAGGATCTCGCAACAGGGAAGAAGCTGAGCGATACCCGGGAAAATATCGCCTGCGAGATTGCCAGAATGTGTGACTTTGATATTCTGCTGACCGGACACCAGCATATGGCAGTGGAGGGCACCAGCTTATACGGCGCCTATACGGTGCAGCCGCCTGCCAACGCGGAGAAATATATCCATCTCAAGGTCGCAGTAGAGGTTGCGGATCCGGAGCCAGGCGACAATTTTGAGTATTTCGGGCATTATTCCGGCAGAAATACAAAATGGGAGCGTCAGAACCGGACAAAAGGACGGGGTATGGAATCCGGCGGCTTTACAGGCGGCAGCCTGGAGGATGGCATGCATTCGGGAGAGGTTTATGGTATCTCCTTTGATAGCAAGCTTGAGCCTGTCGGAGGTCGTCACCGGGATCGTGTGTTCCGGAAGCTTCTTCCGCTGGAGCAGAAGACAGAACAATGGTTGGACGAGCCGGTAGGAGAGCTCAGGGAGCCGGTTTTACCGGAGTCAAAGCTGGAGATCGGACTGCATGGAAGCAAGGTGGCAGCGCTATTTAATCAGGTGCAGCTCGAATCTGTTACTGCGGATTTTTCCTGCGTGGGGCTTGGAAATCAGGAAATCGGTTTTGGAAAGACCGTGAGCATCCGGGATATTTACGCGGCATATACATTCGCCAATACCTCTGAAGTGAAGGAAATCACAGGAGCGGTCCTGAAGGAAGCGCTGGAGCAGTGCGCCCGCTATCTGGAGCTTGATGCAGAGGGCAGACCGTATATTTCCGACTATTTTATGAAGCCCAAGATCGAGCATTACAATTATGATCTGTATGCGGGGCTGGATTATGCCTTTGATATCCGGAAACCGGTTGGAGAGCGGGTGGTACGGCTCCGGAAGCTGGATGGTACGGAGATTCTGCCGGAGGAGAGCTATCGGCTCGTGACCAGCAATTACCGTGCTACGGGTACCGGAGGATATGAGATGATCGGACAGTGTCCGACAGTTTACACCGGAGCGGACAATGTCCAGGATCTGATTGTTGACTATATCCGGAAGCATAAAGAGCTGGAGATCCCGGATAACTATCGTTTTGAAGTGATATATTAAGGATCTGTGGATTGCCTATGGAAAAGGTGCAGGCCGGAAACGCACAGGCGACTGTTGAAGTGCGGGATTACCGGATCGCTTTTACGATGGTTCCGCCACCGACCACGAGATCGCCGTCATAGAGTACAACAGCCTGACCGATCGCGACGGCGCGCTCCGGGTTGTCAAAGGTCACCTTGACCCGCCCGTCCTCGAGGACCTCTGCGGATGCCGGCACTTCCTTTGCCTTGTAGCGAGTTTTGACGGTCACACGGACGGGGTGGTCGGGTGCGTCATACGGGATCCAGTTAAAGTGGTCGGCAATCAACTGACGGGAGTAAAGCTCCGGTCCGGTGGTGAGGACGACGTTGTTGTGTTCCATGTCTTTTTCACATACATACATCGGCTGCTTCAGCGCAAGCCCCAGTCCCTTGCGCTGCCCGATGGTGTAGCGGATAATCCCCTTATGCTGTCCGAGCACGTGCCCTTCCGTATCTACGAAATTTCCGGGCGCAAAGCTTTTGCCGGTATAGCGCTCGATGAAGTCACCGTAGTCACCATTTACGACAAAGCAGATATCCTGTGAGTCATGCTTCCGAGCATTGATAAAGCCGTGCTTCTCCGCAAGCTCCCGGACCTCCTCCTTGGAGTGAAACTCTCCGAGTGGAAATTTTGTGTGCTCAAGCTGCTTCTGATTCAGGAAATAGAGCACATAGCTTTGATCCTTGGCAAGATTCCTTGCTTTTTTTAACAGCCATCTGCCGGTCTCCGGATCCTGCGCAATCCTTGCATAGTGTCCGGTTACAATAAAGTCACAGCCGAGAGCTTCGGCGCGCTTATAGAGCTTCTCGTGCTTCATATAGCGGTTACAGTCGATGCACGGATTGGGAGTGCCGCCGGCCTCATAGGTTTTGATGAAGCGCTCGATGACCTGTTTTCCAAAGTCGTCGGTGAAGTTAAAAACGTAATACGGCATGCCAAGACTTGCCGCGACCTGACGGGCATCCTCGGTATCCTCAAGTGTACAGCAGGTATGCGCGCGGCTGATGCCTGCGTCTTCATTGTTATATAGCTTCATGGTGACGCCGATGCAGTCATAGCCTGCCTCCTTCATGAGAGCAGCAGCTACAGAGCTGTCGACGCCTCCGCTCATTGCGATTAATGCTTTTTCTGACATATCTTTTCGTCTCCTCGTTCCGCTAGTCTAACATGATACATTACCGGGTGCAATCCTTAAAATGTCCTTAAAATAAGCCATCCGCATAGTGAAAAGATTTGTATATCCGCTTTTGTTGTGCTAAAATTCTTAAAAAGTATGTCAAAGATTCAATGGGGAATTCTGCGCTCATTTTCCGGCAGGGCTCCATGGATCCAAATATAAAGGAGAGTACATGAAAGGTATTATTCTAGCCGGTGGATCCGG
Source organism: Oribacterium sp. UBA6992 (assembly GCA_002449915.1). Lineage (GTDB taxonomy): Bacteria > Bacillota > Clostridia > Lachnospirales > Lachnospiraceae > Oribacterium. The sequence goes on along the minus strand of DJXY01000122.1, from coordinate 81 downwards.
CACAAGACTATATCCGCTTACCAAGGTGACCTCAAAGCAGCTGCTGCCGATTTATGATAAGCCGATGATTTATTATCCGCT
>DJXY01000205.1 GCA_002449915.1 Oribacterium sp. UBA6992 | reverse complement strand
TTTTTGATATGGATGGTGTGATCTTTGATTCGGAGCGGGTTTACCGGATGATGGAACACCGTGCGGCGGCGATCTATGGGCTTCCGGATGAAAAGGTGGAGTCGTTCTGCAATCTGATCGCCGGGGGTACAAAGGACACAAACCGGAAACATTTTGAAGCCATGTTCGGTACGAACATCGATTACCTGGAATTCCGGGAAGTGGTGAACTCCGGCGTGGATGCGTACGGAAAGGATCCGGGATACGACGTGAAACCCGGGATCCGGGAGCTTTTAAATTATCTGAAGGAACAGAAACTGCTTGTGGGTCTGGCCACATCCACGGCAGGAGAGAGAGCAGAGTATCATCTGAAACGACACGGGTTATATGATTATTTTGACAAGATCATATACGGAGATATGGTGAAAAGAGGGAAACCAAATCCGGACATCTACCTTACGGCCTGTGAAACTCTGGGTGTTTCTCCGGCGGAGACGGTAGGGGTTGAGGATTCCATTAACGGAGTGATCTCCTCCGGCCGGGCGGGACTTTTCACAGTCATGGTAGTGGACCTGATCGAGCCGGATGAAAAGGCGCTGGAATATGCGGATGTGGTATTTCGTTCGGCGTCGGAATTGCAGCAGATGCTGATGAAGAAAATGCTTTCTGATTAAGAGAACTGGAACTGATATCATTTCAAAGGAAAGAAGGACAATATGGACGGAAAAAGACTGTGGAGAACGATCCGGCTGAATCTCTATCTACGCAAGGGTAAGAAGGCAAAATATATCCGGAGGAAGGGGATCTTTCAGAATTTCGGAAAGGGCAGCGGATATGCGCTTCGAACCATTCCGCTTTATCCGGAGCTGATCAGCATCGGTAATTATGTGAGGATCGCTCCGAAGGTGACATTTGTGACCCATGATGTGGTAAATGCCATCTGGAACAGTGATCCGGATTTTCCGGGACACGGAACTTACCGTGAATATATGGGCTGCATTAAGATCGACAATAATGTATTTGTGGGCGTGGGTGTGACCATTATGGCAAATGTTCATATCGGCAGTAATGTTGTGATCGGTGCAGGCAGTGTGGTGACGAAGGACCTGCCGGGAGGGTATGTCTATGCGGGGGTTCCTGCGAAACCGATCTGTACCATAGAAGAATTTGCGGCAAAAAGAGAGTCCAATATCAGATATCCCGAAGGCTTTTCACGTACAGGAGATTCCATCGGTCCGGATTTCGCAAAATGGCTGTGGGATGATTTCCGGAAACAACGGGAAGAAAAATAAAGAATACTTTGCTTTTATGGATGAATGTGTTATAATACGGCACGGGTGTGTCTGTAACACATTAAAAATGTGTCAGGAGAACTCTGAAAGCGGGCACTACGCATATTTGAGTGAGGAGGATTTCATCATGGAGAGAATCAAAACTTTGACCGAGACGACCTATCAGGAGACCCAGGAGCATGGTGGATGCGGCGAGTGCCAGACATCCTGCCAGAGTGCCTGCAAGACAAGCTGCGGCATTGCAAATCAGGCCTGCGAAAATAAGAACAATCAGTAAATTCATACTGAAAAGTGATTCCTTCAAAGTGCCGGAACGTATTCACGTCCCGGCACTTTTATGCGTTATGCGGAACATCAGATTTCAGATTGAGGAGTAAGTAAAAAATGATCCATCAGTATAAGATGAACGGATATAACATTGTTGTTGATGTATTCAGCGCAAGTGTCCACGTAACCGATGACCTCGCATATGATGCCATTCACCTGCTGGATACCGGCATGGGGGAGGAAGAAGCGGAGAAAGCGCTCAGAAAACAGCATCCGGAAGCTTCGGATGAAGACATCCGGGATACGTTTCTGGATATCCAGGAGCTGATCAAGGCAAACAAGCTTTTTTCCAAGGATGTGTATCAGAAGGCTGCGGGATATCTTAAACAGCAGTCGACGGTTGTCAAGGCGTTATGTCTGCTTGTGGCGCATACCTGCAATCTGAACTGCTCCTACTGCTTTGCTTCCCAGGGTAAATTTCATGGTGATGCCGGACTCATGAGCTTTGAGACCGGAAAGCGTGCACTGGATTTCCTGATCGAAAATTCCGGAAACCGCAGAAATCTTGAGGTGGACTTTTTTGGCGGAGAGCCGCTTGTCAATTTCGATGTCTGTAAGCAGCTGGTTGCCTATGCTAGAAGCATTGAGAAGCAGCACAATAAGAACTTCCGTTTTACCCTGACTACCAATGGCGTCAATGTGACAGATGAGGTGATCGAGTGGGCAAATAAGGAGTGCTACAATGTGGTACTGAGCCTTGACGGACGGAAGGAGGTCAATGACCGGTTCCGTGTGGATAAGGCAGGCCACGGAAGCTACGATAAGATTGTGCCTAATTTCCAGAAATTTGTAAAAGCCCGTGGCGACAAGAACTATTATATGCGAGGAACATACTCCCACTATAATACAGACTTTACTAAGGATATTTTCCATATGGCGGATGACCTTGGCTTCACCGAACTCTCCATGGAGCCGGTGGTAACGGATCCGTCCAGCCCGTCCGCGCTTACCGAGGAGGATCTGCCGATCCTGTATGAGCAGTATGAGATCCTTGCCAAAGATATGCTCCGGAGAGAGCGGGATGGCAAGCCGATCACATTCTACCACTATATGATTGATCTGGAGCATGGACCCTGTATTTACAAGAGAGTATCCGGCTGCGGTTCCGGTACGGAATACATGGCTGTCACAGCCTGGGGAGACCTGTATCCCTGTCATCAGTTTGTAAGTGATCCGGAGTATAAGCTCGGAGATATCTGGCATGGTGTGACCAATACAAAGCTTAGGGATGAGTTTAAGGAGTGTAATGTATATTCTCGTCCGGACTGTCAGAACTGCTGGGCAAGACTGTACTGCGCCGGTGGCTGCGCTGCCAATGCGCTGCACTCGACCGGAGACATTCACGGTACCTACGAGTATGGCTGCAAGCTGTTCCGGAAGAGGATGGAATGTGCCCTTATGATGAAGGTAGCGGAAGCAGAAATGGCGGAAAGCAAGGCGGCGTCAGAAGACGCGGAGTAAACCATGCGCATAAGATAGAGCATAGCCTGGAAGCATCGGATATCAAGCCGGTGCTTCCAGGCTATATTGTTTACGATAAATAAAGCCAGGCTATAAGACAAAAGTACAGCAGCAATGAAAAGCCGGAGAGGGTCCTTACAGATCTCTCTCCAGTTTTTTTATGATATAGCGTAGGCATCCATCCTCAAAGGGATTGATCAGTCCTGCCTTTTCTACTACGCCATTAAAGAAATCGGAGGCGGAAAGTTTTACAAGCTTCATATAGCTCTGCCATGCCTCCCGGTAATCCCGACCCATCCAGAGCTTGTACTGAAGCTGGTTGGTGCCTGCCAGACAGTAGTCAATATAGTAGAGCGGCAGATCAAAAATATGATGCTGTTTTTTCCAGAAACCGCCTGCGGACAGATATGTATTGCCGGTATAGTCCATGTGCGGACGATACTGCTTTTCAAGATCCAGCCAGACAGCATCCCGCTCGTGAGATGTGAGCCCGGGGTTCTGGTAAACGATCTCCTGAAATTCATCCACCATGGTGCCGTAGGGGATGAATGTCACAGCATCCTCAAACTGCATGGTGCGGTAGTCCTCTGCCCGCGCTCCAAAAAGAAGCTCCATCCACGGATTGGTAAAAAACTCCATCGGCATTGAGTGGCTTTCCGCAATGTCCATGGTAAGATCATTATGCTCCCGGATCGGATCCGCTGCGGTAAGGTAGCCCTGAAATGCGTGACCGCACTCGTGCGTGATGACGTCTGCATCTCCGGAGCTTCCATTAAAGTTGGCAAAAATAAATGGTACCTTATAGTCCGGAAGCATCGTCATATATCCTCCGGTCCGCTTGTTGGGACGTCCTGCCACATCAAAAAGCTCCATGTCACACATGGTTTTCATAAAGCGGGCGGTTTCCGGAGAGAGCTCTGTATACATCCGGAGTCCTGCGGCAAGAATGTCTTCCGGAGTACCAATGGGTGACGGATTTCCGTTTGTAAAATATACATCCTCGTCATAATAGTGGAGCTTCTCAAGCCCCAGTCGCTGCCGCCGTCTCTCGTGCAGCTTTTCTGCAAAGGGCACGAGATCCTTTTTTACCTGCTTCCGGAAGTTCTGCATGTCGGACCTGGTATAGCAGTTCCGCATCATACGGCAGTCACCGAGCGGGAGGTAATTGTCGTAACCCATTTTCTGTCCCTGTGCGGTACGGTTTTTCACAAGCTTGTCATAGATGTCATCGATTTTTTCCTGATGCTCACTAAAAAAATCTGTATATTTTTGCCAGGCTTCCACACGGATCTTCCGGTCCCAGTGACGGAGATACGGTTCCATGAGAGACAGATTTTTTTTCTCGCCCTGCCAGTCAATGCTTGCAGATGCCAGAAGCTTGTTATATTCTGTTGCGAGCGTATTTTCCTCCTGCATGAGAGGAATCAGAGCCTCATTCACAGATTTCTCCGCAAGTTCCATGTTTTTAAAGGCAACTGGTCCTAGAATTTCCGTAAGTTCCGCACGGAAGCGAGAGCGGAAAAGCTTATGCTTGTAGGAGACGACTGCTGCATGATATCCGGGCAGTTCCGCATCGTAATATTTCTTCTCCTCCGAGTAAAAATCATCTGCCATATTGATGTCATTTCGTATGGTAGCCAAGGTGAATTGTGTCATAACATGATCCTGCAGTAGGTAGAAGCGCTGATGGACAGCGAACTGCTCCTCCGCAGAGCCTGCATTCGCAAGCGCTTCCTCCAGCTCCTTAAGCTCTGACAGGACCTTCTCAAAATCAATTCGCTGATATTGCATTTCGGAAAATTTCATTGGTGTAGTAACTCCTTTTATGGTTTTACATGTAGTTTTCTGTGGGTTTTGAGTTCTATTATAAACAAGGATGGAGATCAGGGAAAGATCCGGAGGGACAGGTGCTTTTAATATTTTGACCATATTTTGTCAGATGATTTTGATCCTGAGTATGATATCATTATTCTGCCACGGATGAACGGAAATTTTGTATACTGGAGGGCAGGGAAAAACGGCATGCAGTCAAAGCTTCGCAAGGACTTGGAAAATTACATACGGGAAGGAAACTATCCGCTGCACATGCCGGGACATAAGCGGCGGTTGATGCCGGAGGAGGATCTACCCTATGCATGGGATTTTACGGAGGTTTCGGGCACCGACGATCTGCATCATGCGGAGGGAATTTTGCGTGAGGCAATGGATCGGACATCGCAGTGCTTCGGTGCAGACCGAACCTGGTATCTTGTAAATGGCAGTACCTGTGGAAATCTTGCCGGAATTTATGCAATGACTTCCTTTGGAGGAGAAGTCATTGTCGCCCGGAACTGTCACCGCTCCATCTTTCATATCCTGGAGCTTCGTGGCTTACAAGTGCACTGGCTCATGCCTCCGATTGACAGGGAGTATGGCATTTACGGAAGCATAGATGCGCATATGGTCGGCGACATGCTGAAGCGTAATCCTCATGTACAGGCGGTGATCCTCACAAGCCCTACGTATGAAGGGGTAGTTTCCGATATTCACGGTATTGCAGAGATCTGTCATGCTGAAGGGGTGCCACTGTTTGTGGATGAAGCGCACGGCGCGCATTTCGGGCTGTTTCCAAAGGCAGGATTCCCGGACAGTGCGATCCATGCCGGTGCGGATGTTGTGGTACAGAGCCTGCATAAAACGCTGCCGAGCCTTACGCAGACCGCTCTCCTGCACCTTCGCCGGGGCCTTGTGTCAGAGGAGCGGATCGAGCAGGGACTTGGAATTTTTGAGACTTCCTCGCCTTCGTATCCACTGATGGTATCTATGGATGCATGCACGGAATATCTCCTTACGGAGGGAGAGCAATCCTTTCTTAGATGGAAGGAAGTGCTTCAAAAGTTTCGGGACAGAATTTCCGATCTCCGGTATTACCATGTGCTTTGTTATGGGGAGGACAGTGCTAAGAGTCACGGCTTTTATGCGTTTGACCCGTCTAAGCTTCTTGTGAATACAAAACGCGCGGGGCTTACCGGAGCCTGGCTTAAGGACCGGCTCCTCCGGGACTATCATTTTGAGCTTGAAATGAGCATGGGAAGCAATGCACTTGCCATGACCGGGCCGGGGGAGGATGAGCAACAGCTTCTTCGCTTTGCGGATGCCCTGCGGGAGCTGGATCGGGAGGCAGCAGCCCGGGTGGAAGCAGCGGCTCCGGATGTGGACAAGGACGCTGTTTCATTTACTGCTGACCATACGGAAAGCGCAGGAGAAGGCGTGGAGAATCAGCGGGTACATGTGGATAAACTGCATTCAGATTGCGACGCAGAGCAAGATATAACAGAGAGTTTACTGATTCAGGAAGCGATGCAAACGGCGCCCTTCACCTGCATGGCTATTTCCGAGGCGGTGGGGCAGCCAACGGAAAATGTGGAGATCCGGGAGAGCTCCGGCAGAATATCCGCGGAATACGTCTACTGTTATCCACCGGGGATTCCGCTCGTGATTCCGGGCGAGTTGATTTCCGGTTCGGAGCGTAAGGCACTTTCTGAGCTCAGAAAAGCCGGATACGAGCTTCGTTTCACCCGCTCCGGAGATCAGCAGGACCAGATCCTGGTTGTGTCAAGAGACTGAGCGAGCGTGTGAATGATATCTGAATGATGGCGGAGAAATGAGGCATCACGCTGATTTGCATTCGCTGGCGTACTTATGATATAATACTTTAAATTCTATGCATGTAAACGGTATATACCGATAAAGGAGAATGAATGTCGAATCACGCAGATCAGAACAATGAAGCGCTTCTTGCAGCAATGGAGAAGCTTAAAAAAAGTAATACCCAGGAAAATATCGAGAACTTCGAGGATATTCTGCTTAAGGGTGCCGTGTTTTATATCCCTGTAAAGATGGCTGGAGAAGGAGAGAACACTCGTCCTGCCTTTGGCGTGATCGCGGATAAGGAGAAGCATCACTACTATACAGTCTTTACCAGCAAGGAAGCGATGCGGACCTTTAAGGGTGAAAAAAATATCGGCAAGTACCAGTATACCAGATGCACCTTTGATACGATCGGTCGTACTGCAATGGGTGATCCTCGAATTTCAGGTATTGTGATCAATGCAGGTACAGATAACATGATCGTTGCCAGACAGTTGATTTCCGACGTTTTGCTGATGTATCAGGCAAAGGATCATTATATGAATGTCATCGAAGCGGACAAGGACGTGAAGCTGGATGCGCCGACCGGCAATTACAGTGAAATGGTAGATGCACTTAAGGACTGGATGCGGCAGGATCCCAATGTTTCTGCAGCCTATCTCCGGCAGATCACCCGTAATGGTGTCGATATCTGGGTTATCATCGTAAGCCATATCCGTAAGACAGAGCCGACTTTTGGCAACATCATGCATGTGGCAAGGGATTTCTCAGGTGGTCACGAGGTAGCGCTTCTGTCCTCACGCTCCAAGGCGGGAGAAAATGCCATTGCGGATATCATGCCGTTTTACCGGAAGCCATTTACCCTGATCGAAGACAGAACTCCGATGGAGTAAGCATACGTCGGACGTGAACCAGGTATGAAGGAATATACGCATGTTACACATGATTTTCCTCCGCTGTATGATGCGGAATCGAGAGTCCTGATCCTCGGGTCCATTCCGTCGCCGAAATCCAGAGAGCAGCACTTTTACTATGGACATCCGCAGAACCGTTTCTGGAGGGTCATGGCTGCTGTTTTATCAGAGTCTGTGCCGGAAACGATCGGGGAGAAGCGTGCGATGCTTTTAAGGCACCATATTGCGCTCTGGGATTCTCTCGCGGAGTGCGACATATGTGGTGCAAGTGACACCTCAATCAAAAATCCGGTGCCAAATGATATTGCAGCTCTGCTTAAGGAAACCCGTATCCGGAGTGTTTTCTGCACAGGTGCAACTGCGCATCGGTACTATGAGAAATACTGTTATCCGGAAACCGGCATGCATGCCGTGAAGCTCCCGTCGACTTCACCGGCAAACTGCGCTGTGCATCTTGACAAGCTGATTGAGGCGTATCGTGTGATTGCGGAGGATCTCTGATTCATAAACCATTACATTGTTCAGGAAATGCGTTGGCTATGTTTTTGCAAGATGACACCGAATCAAGATAACTTTGGTGTATAAATTGGTCAAGGCAGTAATAAATGCAGTATTTTTAAGGGACTTTACCATAGCCTCAGGCTAGGTAAAGTCCTTTACATTACACATCGCAAGATTACATAGGTTTTGCTTTGCGGCATCAAATCCCTCCGGAGAATTCCGGAGGGATTTTTGTGAGCTTCTATGTACATTTTTTTGCTGATACCTTCTGATATTCTGTAGATAAGAAAAAGCAAACAGACATTCACAGAACATATATTTCAAAACAATTGTTTACAAAACATATGTACTGTGATAAACTAAAACCTGTCGAAAGGAAGGTAGTAAAATGAGAATCAATCTTAGGACTTTTGAAATCGTACTTATTGGTATTCTGGCGCTGGGACTGTTCTGTGCACTTTCCACGATCCCGGAGCTTAGAATTTTTGGATTTATCATGTTGACTTCCGGAGGCTATCTGATCTATGAGATTGGAGAGGAGCGGAAGCGCAGACGGAGAAAGGCGGTATTTTACCGTCGGATGAGTAAAATTATTGAGTCTGCCATGGCATCCTGACTTAAAGATTTTTACTGAAATGTATCATATAATGTGAAACAAAATGCGATGTCTCGGAAACAAGAGACACCGCATTTTATTAACACAATATTCAGTTTTTAAATGTATTATCCGGAGGTTTCCTATACTTTTGTCTTTGTGTAATCCACCAATCTTTATTATTCTACACTGATGATCAGCTTATGCGGGAGACAGGCAATGACCTTGCCGTCATCCTTACCGGTGATTGGTCCGGTCTGTACACAGATGTGGTCCGGGCAGTTCGCCTCCGTGACAGATACCTGCTGATCCGCGATTGTCACGATATTGAGCAGGTGCCTGGACTCTGCAGCCCGATCGCCCAGACTCTCCAGGGTAACATCGTCACCGATTTCGGCAATTTGTCCATCTGCAACAAGAAAGCGTTTGTTTTCTGTCAGTGGCTCCCTGGCAATTTCTGTGCCGTCATACGTAATAATGACTTCCTTCCGTTCTCCATGGAGACGGTTCATAAGATAGAGAGTGATCATGCTGCCCAGCAGGATGATCAGCAGGATTACCAAAAGGATGGCATCTCGTTTGTGATTTTTAATCCATGTATTTTGCATGTGAATATCTTAACATAAAGTTGGATTTTTAATATAGGTACAATAGAGAAAAAGTCTTGAATTTTCTTGTAATGTACGGATATATTGATAGCAGGAAATAGAAATCGGTAAAAGAAAGGGGATTATAAATATGCCTGTACATGTACTTGAGGAGGCCGAGAGATGTCTCCAGTGCAAGAACCCGAGATGCA
>DJXY01000179.1 GCA_002449915.1 Oribacterium sp. UBA6992 | reverse complement strand
CTGGATTCCAATCCGGAGTTTACAGGCTCGGTTCTTGCGGCTTATGCAAGAGCAGTCTATAGACTTGGCAAGGAGGGGAAGACAGGATGCATTACGGTGTTTGATGTGGCACCGAAGTATCTGAATCCTAAATCTGCGGAAGAGCAGAGACATACACTTCTGTAAATTTAACCTTAGGAGGACATCGGGTGAGATTTTTCTTTAAGAGAGCGATAGCAGCGATGCTGACAGCATTCGCCATAGGAAACCTTGCGGCGGTTCCGGCTGCCGCTAAGGACCGCTGGGTGCAGACAGATGGAAGCTGGTACTTTTATATTGACCCGGAGGTGATTCCGGAAAACTATCAGGCAGAGCCCTTTAACGGATGGATTCATGCCGATACGGAGATCTGGTACTACTGCGTCAACTCCCGTATGATTACAGGATGGGCACTGGTCAACGGCAAATGGTATTACTTTAATACAGATGGCGTTATGTTAAAAAATCAATGGGTCGGAGCTTTTTATCTCGGAGAAGATGGCGCAGTTCTCACAGATACGACGACACCGGATGGCAGTAAGGTTGATGCGTATGGTTCCAAGCTGATCAATGGGAAGCCGGTGGAGTCACTTAATGAAAAAACAGCACGTTACGTCGAGGTACTTAAGCAGCATCCGGATGCCACGGTTACCTTTGGTTCGCCGGCGACAATTGTCAGAGATACACGCAACAACTATAACTTTGTGACGTATAAGGCGATGACGCTGTATGACAAGACAACCGGAGAGCAGCTATACACGGGAGACGGATGCTTCCAGACAAACGCCATCCTGGAGAAGTATGTCAATGACAGCATCATCAAAATCCGTCCGATGGACCTTATATCAGATATGTATCTTTCAGGCAGCAGGATTTACACGGATCCTGCCGGGTTTATTACCTATGTGGAGCATTGAGTTAAGGACAGCATGACTTTACAGCAGTTAAAACAGGTAATCACGGTCTCGGATGCGGGATCGATGAATGAGGCGGCAAAACGTCTGTTTATCACACAGCCCAGTCTTTCTGCGGCGATCAAAGCGCTGGAGCAGGAGCTGGGGATAGAAATTTTTACGCGTTCCAACCGGGGCATCATTACGACACCGGAGGGAGAGGAGTTTTTGAGCTATGCGCGCCAGGTGACCGAGCAGTATCAGCTGATGGAGGATAAGTACCTCAATAAGACGACACGAAAGCAGAAGTTCTCCGTGTCCATGCAGCATTATACCTTTGCGGTTGAGGCATTTATCCGGCTGATCCGGGAGTACGGTGATAGCAATACCTTTGAATTTTCTGTGCATGAGACCAAGACGATGGAGGTCATCAGCAATGTCCAGAACCAGCTGAGCGAGGTTGGCATCATATATCTCAATGCATTTAATGAAAAGGTGATCAGCAAGATTCTGAGGGAGAGCTCCCTCGAATTTGTGCCGTTGTTTGACTGTAACATTTATGTATTTATGGCAAAAAGCAATCCACTTGCAAAAAAGAAGCTGATTACCATGGAGGATCTCCAGGATTATCCGTGCTGTTCCTTTGAGCAGGGGGAACGGAACTCTTTTTACTTTGCAGAGGAGGTATTAAGCACCTATGATTATCAGAAGTATATCAAGGTGGATGACCGCGCCACGATCCTTAACATCATGGTCGGACTCAACGGATATACGCTCTGTTCCGGCATTATCTGTCAGGAACTGAACGGAAACGGATATACCGCCATTCCGCTGGATACAAAGGAAACGATGACCATAGGGTATATTAAAAGAAAAAAAATACCTCTTTCCATGCTGGGAGAGAAGTATGTGGAAATTCTCAGGACCTATGAGAAGCAGAGACTGTAAGCTGGAAAGGAATCGACAGAAATAGATATGAATCAGGCTGATTTTAATTATATCCTGCTGGCGGCAATCGTTATTATCGCACTTGCCGCTATATTTCTATCTTACCGTGCGTGGAAGAAAAAACGCGAGGATGGTAAATATGTTATTAAGGAAGAGGATAAGCTCCATGTAACGCTTGAGTCCAGAGATTTTGCACAGGTTGCCGCACGGATCCTGGAAGGTCTGGGCGGAACGGACAATGTCACAGAGGTCCACGCGGATGGCACCAGGATCAAGACTTCGATCAAGGACTATGACAAGGTGGATGAAAAGAAGATTCGTGCCGCGGGAGTAGGAGGCGTGCTGCGTCCATCCAAAACGACGGTACAGATTATTGTCGGAGTTCATGCGGAGGAGGTTGCGGAGGCTGTCCGGAGCCGGCTTAGCGCAGCTGGAAACGAACAGTAAAAGCGGTATAAAATGATTTACAGAAGCCCGGGAAGCGCAGAAAGCTTCCCGGGCTAACTTGATTTATTAGGGCTTCTACTTTATAATTAATGAGCTATAAACGCAGATTGTGCGTTTTCCGGTGATTCTGCCGGATGCATACCAATATTTAAGGAGATAAGGCGCTAATGTTTAAAAAAGTTGATACCAATATGAACTTTGTAGAGCGCGAGAATGAGGTAGAGGAGTTCTGGAGAGAGCATCATATCTTTGAAGAATCTATCAAAGAGCATGAAGGAGATCCATCCTATGTTTTCTACGACGGACCTCCAACCGCTAACGGCAAGCCGCATATCGGTCACGTTGAAACTCGTGCATTTAAGGATATGATTCCGAGATACCATGCCATGAAGGGTGCCATGGTGCCTAGAAAGGCGGGATGGGATACCCATGGTCTTCCGGTAGAGCTGGAAGTGGAGAAGCAGATCGGCATCAATGGCAAGGAACAGATTGAGAAGTATGGTATTGCGCCTTTTATTGACCTGTGCAAGGAGAACGTCTGGAAATATAAGAGCATGTGGGAGGATTTCTCCTACAAGGTAGGTTTCTGGGCGGATATGGATCATCCGTATGTAACCTATCATGATGACTATATTGAGTCAGAGTGGTGGGCACTGAAGGAGATCTTTAAAAAAGGTCTTTTGTACAAAGGCTTCAAGGTTGTGCCTTATTGCCCTCGCTGCGGCACCCCGCTGTCTTCCCACGAAGTTGCGCAGGGATATAAGACGCTTAAGGAGCGCTCGGCAATTGTACGTTTTAAGGTCAAGGATCAGGATGTATATTTCCTGGCATGGACCACAACACCATGGACACTTCCATCCAATACGGCACTTTGCGTAAACCCAGATCTGGAATATGCCAAGGTTAAGGCATGTGACGGATATACCTATATTATGGCATGTGCGCTGCTGGATAAGGTGCTGGGACCTCTCGCCAAGGATGGTGAAAAGGCATATGAGGTGCTGGAAACCTATAAGGGTACCCAGCTTGAGAATATTGAATATGAGCCGATTTACGAGTGCGCCGCCAGGGTTGCGGAGAAACAGCGTAAAAAGGCACATTTTGTAACTGTAGACAGCTATGTTACTGCTGAGGATGGTACCGGCGTTGTACATATCGCTCCGGCCTTTGGTGAGGATGATGCCCGGATCGGCAGGAAGTATAATCTTCCGCTGGTTCAGTTTGTGGATGAGCAGGGCCGCATGACCAAGGACACCCCGTTTGCCGGCATGAGATGCAAGCCGACAGAGGAGGAGATCAAGCACGGCGCAATCAGCTGTGATCCGGAGGTTCTTAAGGATCTAGACAAGAGAGGCATCCTGTTTGATGCACCGAAGTTTGAGCATGACTATCCGCATTGCTGGAGATGTAATACTCCGCTGATCTATTATGCAAGAGAATCCTGGTTTATCAAGATGACTGCGGTAAGGGATGATCTTGTCAGAAATAATCAGACCGTAAACTGGTATCCCGCAACGATTGGAACCGGACGTTTCGGCTCCTGGATTGAAAATGTGCAGGATTGGGGGCTTTCACGTAACCGTTACTGGGGGACACCGCTCAATATCTGGGAATGTCCGGACTGCGGAGAGCAGGATGCAATCGGCTCGATCGAGGAGCTTAGGGAGCGGAGCACCAATTATGATGAGGTGCTTGCAAAGCTCAAAGCCGAAGGTAAAGAGGGATATTCTTCTGATTATGTAGGATATGAGCATATTGAGCTGCACAAGCCTTATGTAGATCAGATCACACTGAAATGTCCTCACTGCGGCGGTATGATGAGGAGAGTGCCGGAGGTCATTGACTGCTGGTTTGATTCCGGTGCGATGCCATATGCACAGCATCATTATCCGTTTGAAAACAAGGAGCTGTTTGAGTCTCAGTTCCCGGCACAGTTTATCTGTGAGGCTGTGGATCAGACCAGAGGCTGGTTCTACTCCCTGCTTGCGGAAAGCACGCTGCTGTTTAACAAGGCTCCGTACCAGAATGTACTCGTGCTTGGACATGTACAGGATGAAAATGGACAGAAGATGTCCAAATCCAAGGGGAATGCAGTAGATCCGATGGATGCGCTTAACAAGCACGGCGCGGATGCAATCCGCTGGTTCTTCTATACCAATTCCGCACCATGGCTGCCAAACCGCTTCCATGATAAGGCTGTTGTGGAAGGCCAGAGAAAGTTCCTTTCAACCATCTGGAACACCTATGCGTTCTTTGTACTGTATGCCAACATTGATCATTTTGATCCGACTAGGTACAAGCTGGAATACGATAAGCTTTCCGTTATGGACAAATGGCTTTTGTCCAAGCTCAATACAGTAGTTAAGCTTACGGATGATAATCTTGCTAATTTCCGGATTCCGGAAGCTGCCAACGCACTGCAGGATTTTGTGGATGATATGTCCAACTGGTATGTCCGCCGTTCCAGAGAGCGTTTCTGGGCAAAGGGCATGGAGCAGGATAAGATCAACGCGTATATGACGCTGTATACGGCGCTTGTGACATTCACAAAGCTCGCAGCCCCGCTGGTACCGTTTATTACGGAGTCGATCTATCGGAATCTTGTATGCTCCGTGGATCCTGAAGCGAAAGAATCTGTACATCTCTGCGATTATCCGGTGGCAGATGCGTCCATGATCGATCCGGAGCTGGAGAAGTCCATGGATGAGGTGCTGCACATCGTGATCCTGGGCCGCGCGGCAAGAAATACGGCACAGGTTAAGAACCGTCAGCCGATCGGAGATATGTATGTCAAGGCGGAAAACGTCCTGGATGGCTATTTTACGGATATCATTGAGGATGAGCTTAATGTAAAGCAGCTCCACTTCCAGGATGATCTCAGATCCTTTACGGCATATACCTTTAAACCACAGTTAAAGACCGTAGGACCGAAGTATGGCAAGCACTTAAATGCGATCCGGCAGTATCTCAATGCGATGGATGGCTCTGCGGCAATGGACGCACTGGATAATGAAGGAAGTCTTCGTTTTACTGTGGATGGTGATACTGAGGTTGTACTTACAAAAGACGATCTTCTGATCGATGTTTCCGAGAAGGATGGATTTGTCACGGAGGAGGATAATACCGCTACGGTTGTGCTGGATACCAATCTTACACCGGAGCTTCTTGAGGAAGGCTTTGTCCGCGAGGTTATTTCCAAGATCCAGACTATGCGTAAGGAAGCCGGCTTTGAGGTTATGGACCATATCCTTGTGTATGTAAAGGATAATGATAAGATAGCAGAGCTCATCCGCAAAAATGAAGCAGAGCTTAAGACAGTTGTTATGGCGGATCAGGTGCTGTATGATACGGCTGAGGGTTATGAAAAAGCCTGGGATATCAACGGCGAGAATCTGACGCTTGGGGTAAAGAAGGTTCAGTAACAGAAAGGAGCATCTGTGAAATTTGACAAAGAAGCCTTTAAGGGCGAAGTTCAGAGTAATGCAAGAAAGCTTTACAGAAGAAGTCTTGAGGATCTTAATCCCAATGAAGCATTTCATGCGGTTGCGGTCGCAGTGCAGGATCTGATCATTGATGACTGGATGGCTACCAAAAAAGCAGCAGAGAAGCAGGATGCCAAAAGAGTGTATTATCTGTCCATGGAGTTCCTGATGGGCAGAGCGCTCGGCAACAACATCATTAATCTTACAGCACATGAGGGGATCCGGGAGGCGATCCGGGAGCTTGGTCTTAACCTCAATGTACTGGAGGACCAGGAGCCGGACTGGGCACTTGGAAACGGTGGTCTCGGAAGACTCGCTGCCTGCTTCCTGGATTCACTTGCAACGCTCGGGTATTGGGCATGCGGCTGTGGTATCCGTTATAAATACGGTATGTTCAAGCAGGAAATCGTGGATGGCTATCAGAAGGAGGTTCCGGATGACTGGCTGAAAGACGGGAACCCCTTTGAGCTTAAGAGAGCAGAGCTGTCCAAAGAAGTTCGGTTTGGCGGATGGGTAGAAACCGTTAATGATAACGGCAAGCTTCACTTTGCGCAGAAGGGCTACCAGGCAGTAATCGCCATCCCGTATGATACTCCGGTGGTTGGCTATGGCAATCATGTAGTGGATACGCTCCGGGTATGGGATGCCCAGGCTAAGGATACCTTCCGTCTCGATGAGTTTGACAAGGGCAATTATCAGAAGGCAGTTGAAAATGAAAATATGGCCCGCAATATTGTTGAGGTGCTGTACCCTAACGATAATCACTATGCCGGTAAGGAATTGAGACTTCGTCAGCAGTATTTCTTTATTTCTGCATCGGTACAGACTGCCGTACAGGAGTATGTGGAGAAACATAACGGGGATGTGCATCACCTTTATGAGAAGGTTGCATTCCAGATGAATGATACCCATCCTACCGTTGCTGTTGCTGAGCTTATGAGAGTCCTGATGGATGACTACGGACTTGCCTGGGATGAGGCATGGAGCATCACACAGAAGACCTGTGCATATACCAACCATACGATCATGGCCGAGGCTCTGGAAAAATGGCCGATTGAACTTTTTTCAAAGCTTCTGCCGAGAATCTATCAGATCGTTGAGGAGATCAACAGAAGATTCTGCGATGAGATCCGCGCAAAATATCCGGACAACGCAGAGTACAAGATTTCCAAGATGGCGATCATTTATGATGGGCAGGTTAAGATGGCGCACCTTGCCATTGTTGGTGGTCATGCGGTAAACGGTGTAGCACAGCTCCATACGGAAATTCTCAAAAAGGAAACGCTCAAGGACTTTTACGAGATGTTTCCGGAGAGATTTTCCAATAAGACCAACGGTATCACACAAAGACGCTGGCTTTTACATGCCAATCCGGAGCTTGCAGACTGGATTTCAGACAAGATCGGTGACGGATGGATCCTGGATCTGCCAAAGCTTAAGAAGCTTGAGGTTTATGCTGATGATTCCAAGGCACAGGCCGAATTCATGGCAATCAAGCGTCACAATAAAGAACGTCTTGCCAAGTATATTCTGGAGCATAATGGCATCCGGGTTAATGTGGACAGCATCTTTGATGTCATGGTAAAGCGTCTCCATGAATACAAGAGACAGCTCATGAATATCCTTAATGTCATGTATGTTTACAATGAGCTTAAGGATCATCCGGACATGCCGTTCTATCCGCATACGTATATCTTTGGCGCCAAGGCAGCGGCAGGATATAAGACAGCAAAGCTTACCATCAAGCTGATCAATAGTGTTGCGGATGTCATCAACAATGATGAATCCATTAATGGCAAGATCAAGGTCGTGTTTATTGAGGATTATAAGGTATCCACTGCAGAGATTATCATCCCGGCTGCGGATATTTCCGAGCAGATTTCAACCGCATCCAAGGAGGCGTCCGGTACTTCCAACATGAAGCTGATGCTCAACGGCGCACTGACATTGGGCACAATGGATGGCGCCAACGTGGAGATCGTCCATGAGGTTGGTGAGGATAATGCGTTTATCTTTGGCATGTCCTCTGACGAGGTTATTGCTCTGGAGCATAACCATGAGTATAATCCGATGGATATCTTTAATAACAATCAGGCGATCCGCAGAGTGCTGATGCAGCTGGTTAACGGTTACTACAGCCCGGAGAATCCGGAGCTTTTCCGCCCGTTGTACAACTCACTGTTGAATACCAAGGAGTCTGACTGTGCAGACAGATACTTTATCCTTAAGGATTTTGATTCCTACCATCAGGCAAAGCTTCGTGCGGATGAGAAGTATCAGGATGAGAAATGGTGGGCAAAGGCGGCAATACTTAATACTGCCAATGCTGGTAAGTTCTCATCAGATCGTACCATTGAGGAGTATGTAAGAGATATCTGGCATCTGGACCGGATTAAGGTAAAAGATTGATCCTGGGGCCCGGATATAAAAAACAAGGACTTTGTCTTAAAGAAGTTCTCCCGCTGCAGGCGTTGTCACAGCGGGGGAGCTTTCATACAAGACAGAGTCCTTTTTGCATATATTTTTATCTGATGAGGATTTAGAAATTTTATGCCTGTGGCAGCAGATAGTAGTTCATGCGGTCGATGATACGATACCCCATGGACTCGTAAAGGTGATATGCAATCTGGTTGTCGGAGGATACCTGAAGCATAAGTTCTGTATATGGTCCTGCAGGTACCTTTTCTGCTAATTCCATGAGCTCTCGTCCATGCCCCTGCCTCAGGTACCGGTCATAAACCAGAACGCCGTAGAGGTAGAGAGTGTGCGCATTGTAAGGAGAGAAGTGCATTTCTCCATAGTCTGTGCTGATGGTATCACCCGGATTAGAAATTCCACCGGGCAGGTGCTTTAACATCATGAGCTCATCATAAAGATGTCCGGCATGCAGCGCCTTTAGCACCTGCATGGTATCTTCACAAATGGTGCCGCTTTCCGGATCCATGCTTTTAACGCTAAAACGAAACCGGTAGGAGCGGAAATCATCCCTCAGACTGTTAAAGCAGAGAGAGAAATAACCGAGCCTGCGAAGTGCCGGATGGGTGAATGCTTCGAGCTCCAGTACTTTCCCGCCATCCAGTGTTTCTCCCAATAAGTAACCGGAAAGCACCGAAATGATGTTTGCATCACAAGCGCTTCCCTCTTTATCCTCATTTCGGATGATATAATAAAAATCCGCATCCGGCTCTGTATCATAATTTGTGCCATCCTCTTGGTTGCAGACAGAAATCAATTGTCTCAGAGCTGTCTGATCCTTTTTACTTAGTTCATTATAAAGCATCGCGTCCATGACGCTCATTATATCAAAGGGCGGATGTATTGCAAGCCCAAGTTGCTTATGCTACAATAACGGAATTAATGACTTGATGATTGTTAGGAGATTTTTATGGAAAAGATATATAAGACAATGCGTAACACCGGGGCAGGCTCCATTGCACTAGGGATCATCATCCTGACCGTTGGTATTGTGACAGGCATCTTGTCGATTATCAATGGCAGTCTGCTCCTTAAGAGAAAGAACGACATTACTTTCTGATCTCAGGGACAGTATGGCAAAGCATGAGACCAGAAACCAGCGGATCGGCTGGTTTTTGTTTATTCTTTATCTGCTTGTACTCATGCATCTCATGTTTTTTTCCGAGATGGAGGAGAGAGGGCTGATGGTCAAGCAGGATTATACCTATAATCTTAAGCCATTTCTGGAAATCCGGAGATATGTGTTTTACTGGAAACAGATCGGGATCCGTGGAGTGCTGCTGAATCTCGTCGGAAATGTTGCAGGCTTCATGCCCTTTGGCTTTATCTTACCCGTGATAAGCAATCGGGCACGCAGACACTGGTATAATACCGTCTTATGTGCATATCTTCTTTCTTATGGAATTGAGATGACACAGCTTATATTCCGGGCGGGAAGCTGTGATGTGGATGACATTATTTTAAATACTACAGGAGGGCTGCTGGGATATATGCTTTTCACCTTTGTGCAGTGGAGGAGAAGCGTACACTATCGGAGAACCCATCGTAGGAAAGGGCAGTATGACCGTGGCAAAGAAAAAACGCTATAATTATATACATAAGAGTATTGCAAGAGGCACGATCCCATCTATACTTTCGGTACTGGCTTCATTGGCAACACTGACAGTGACAATCAGTCTTGCGGCGATGTCTCAGGGACAGGGACCAATGCTTCTTGGCGCGCTGGGGATTACATCTATGGTATTTTCTGTGTTTGCGCTGATCCATCTTGTAACTGCTCTTAAGGACGAAGGTCGGAACTATCTGCCGGTAAAGATTGCAGGCTTTATAGCGGGAGTCATCCTTCTGATCTGGATTACGATTATTTTTGTCGGGCTGCGTCTCGCCGCATGACAGAGAGGATAGAAATGATACTGGATAGATATCGGGATGCGGTGACAAGGATCCGGGAAATCCCATTGGAAAATACGGTACAGTCTCCCTTCCGGGAGTATTTTTGTGCCGCGGCAGAATTCATCGGACGACTGGATGATTTTATTAGATCCTTTATGGACGATGATCTTTTAACAACAGACCGGATGCCGGAGTTGATCCGGCAGAATCAGCTGTTGTATGGAGATCTGGTACGGGATTATGCGCATAGTTGGATGAACCCATCCTTTGCAGAAGTGAAGCTTGGAGGGGTTCAAAAGGAGCTGACAGCTCTTTATGGAGAAATCCGGGGACTTGTGCCGGATGCGTTTGAAAAACGATATGAGAGCATTACGGTCGTACTGGAAACCTTTATCCAGCTGTACTGTATATTTACGGGAGAGGAACTGCCCTCGGAACAGGAAATCCGGTCTGTGCTCTATTCCTATGCATATGATTACTCTGAGGACATGGTTCGTGCTTCCATGCAGGAGCAGTATGACCCGGAGGAGAGTACGCATCTTCTGAAAAGAATTGTCCTGCAGGGATCCTTACTCAACAATGAGTATCTGTACCGGACGGGGGAGTATGTTTCAAAGGAGGCATTGGAAACTGCAGCATTTGCAGCGAAGCTTCCGGAGGATATTGTTGACCGTATGGCAT
Organism: Oribacterium sp. UBA6992; assembly: GCA_002449915.1. Lineage (GTDB taxonomy): Bacteria > Bacillota > Clostridia > Lachnospirales > Lachnospiraceae > Oribacterium. Next base: position 13,193 of record DJXY01000179.1, on the reverse strand, counting down.
ATACATGGTACAGGGGATATCGGGATGGCTTTATCCTGCAGGGGAAGCCGTACAGTAAAAAATCTATTGCGGAGTTCCGTTTTGATGCAGGCTGGGAACGAGTCGTGAGAAGGACGGCAGAGTACCTTGCAGCGGATGGATATGATTTTACAGTTCCGAGACATGCCTCACGGTTTCTGACCCGCAATCCGGCAGGTGCGGCAGGATACTATATTTCTCCAAATCAGCAGATGGACTATGATCATGCCTATGATCTTCAGCTTGTGATGGGTGACAGGATTGTATCGAGGATGCTGGAGGAGAGAAATCAGTGCTTTGAGGAAATGCGTCCCGAGATCAGCCGGTATGCAGGACCGATCGTGATGGAGTGCTTTGGTGGACCAGAGTTTGAGCCCGCGCATCATCCGGCAAATCCTGTATTCACAGAGCATCAGTCAGAGGCGTATGGAGAGTACCGGAACAGCCTGCAGGTACTGACGCATAAATATATCCATGAGGAGGAACGGTCCTTTACGATCATTTCCTGGCCGCTGCCATCCATCGGACCTGACTTCCGGGATATTTTCCGGGAGACACTGGAAATTAATACGATGGATCCGGATACATACCGTCCGGTACAGGAGAAGCTTATCGCTGCGCTGGACCAGGCGGTCTATGTCGAGGTTACAGGCAGAGGCAATGACACACATATGAAGGTCATGCTGCATCCTCTTAGAGATCCGGAGCGGCAGTCAAATTTTGAGAACTGTCTCGCGGATGTAAACATTCCGCTGGGAGAGGTCTTTACTTCACCGGTGCTGACCGGAACGGAAGGGCTCCTGCATGTGCAGTCCGTATATATCAATGGCATCCGGTTCAGAAATTTGAAAATCCGTTTTGAGGACGGCAGGGTTACAGAGTACGGCTGTGATAATGGAAATACTCCGGAGGAAGGGCGTGCGCTGATCCGTAAGGCGATTTTTATGGAGAAGGAGCATTTGCCGCTGGGTGAGTTTGCCATCGGAACCAATACCCGCGCCTATCGGATGATGGAACAGTATGACATTGGAGCCAGAATGCCGATCCTGATTTCAGAAAAAACCGGTCCGCATTTTGCTGTAGGAGATACCTGCTACTCTTTTATGGAGGATATGAAGCTGTATAATCCGGATGGCAAGGAGCTTATAGCTAAGGAAAATGAATGCTCTGCGCTGCGTCAAAAGGATCCGGAGAAGGCATATTTTGCTGTGCATACGGATATTACCATTTCGTATCGTGAGCTTGACAAGATCGAAGCTGTGCGCCAGGATGGGAGCCGGATCACAGTGATTTCCAATGGCAGGTTTGTGCTTCCGGGAACAGAGGTGCTCAATGCTCCGCTTGACGCTTGAAGATTTTTCACCGGCAGCGATTGCAGAGTCCGGTCAGTGCTTCCGGATGCGGCCGGTGCATACGGAGGAGCAGTGCTGGGAGCTGATGGCAGGCCGCAGGTACCTCAGGATCTGGCAGCTTGGAGATCAGGAGTTTCAGTTTTCCTGCAGTGAGGAGGAATGGGCGGACTTTTTCCGTCACTATTTTGATCTCGATGTGGATTACAGTGCCTATCGCGCCTATTGCCTTGAGGAGGATGAATTTCTAAAACGCTGCATGTCCTACGGGCAGGGAATCCGTATCCTCCATCAGGATCCCTATGAAGCTTTGATCAGCTTTCTTATTTCCCAGCGTAAGTCTGTGCCGGCGATCCGGACCATCGTTGAGAGAATGTCGGAAATTGCCGGGGAACCAATAGAGAATGCGTATGGCAGCTTCCACGCATTTCCATCGGCTGAAGCTCTCGCTGCATGTTCGATCGATGAGTTGCGTCCGACGGGTGCAGGCTATCGGATCGGATACATTTTAGATGCTGCCAGGCAGTGCGCTTCCGGAGAGCTAGACCTTGACGGTATAGGAACACTTCCAGATAAAGAGCTGATCTCTGTGCTTATGAAGCTCCGGGGATGCGGCATCAAGGTGGCAAGCTGTACAGCACTTTTTGGTTTCCATCGCCTGGGAATCTGTCCCCAGGATGTCTGGATGAACAGAGTACTCCATGAAAAGTATCAGGATATATGGCCACAGCAGTATCAGCCAGTGTTAGGAGTACTACAGCAGTATATGTTCCATTACGCAAGACTGGAAATGCGGAAAACAACAAATAACAGGAGAATTTCATGAGATCAGCAGGTATAAGACGGCGCCGGAGACTTCTGTGCCAGATCTGTCTGTTTCTGATACTATGGATTGCTCTCACACCGTTTGCGTCACTGGCAGCGGACTGGCCGACAACGGAGCTTACAGCCCAGGCAGGTATTGTCATGGATGTGGATACCGGAGCAGTCCTGTTTGAGAAAAATATGGATGCAAGGATGTATCCTGCATCCATCACAAAGGTCATGACTGCGTTAGTAGTTTTGGAAAACTGTGACCTGGACGATAAGGTTACGTTTTCTCATGACGCAGTTTATAATGTAGATACAGGGTCCTCTAATGCACAGATTGAGGAGGGAGATGTGCTTTCCGTGTCGGACTGTCTGTATGCCCTGCTTTTAAAGTCAGCCAATGAGGCAGCCAATGCACTGGCGGAGCATGTTGCAGGCTCGCGGGAGGCATTTGCGGACATGATGAACCAGGAGGCAGCAAAGCTTGGCTGCACCGGGACACATTTTGCCAATCCTTCCGGTCTTTTTGATACCAATCACTATACTACGGCGCATGATATGGCGCTGATCGGCGCTGCAGCCATGAATAACAAGAAGTTCCTGGAGATTGAAGACTGCACCTCGCATAAGCTTGCTGCAACCAAGCGTGTTCCGGAAGGTAATACAGTCTATATGGAGCATAAAATGTTGCTTCGGGGATCTCCATATTATGACGAGCGTGTGATAGCGGGTAAGACTGGATACACTAAGGATGCCGGTAATACTTTGATCACAATGGCGAAGTCCGATGGTCGGAGATTGGTGTCTGTAGTTCTGGCAGATAAAAATCCCTATCATTATATTGATACCAAGGCTCTTTTGGATCTTGGGTTTAACCAGACGGAAAATCAGCCGGTCAAGGACGGAATCTATGATAAGGATGCGATTGCAGCGCGGTTGATTGCAGATACCATTGTATCTGACAACTGTAAGGCAGCAGATTTACGGGTTGAGAAAAAAATGTATGTGTCGCTGCCTAAGGGAAGCTCACAGGACGGTATCAGCTATCGTTTGCAGTATAATCTTGAGGGATCCGCTCCGGCGGATGCAGTGGCACGGATTGATTACTATCTTGATGATGCAGTCGTCGGTAAATACTATATACAGAAGGAGCCATCCATCAGTGTAATACTTAGGGATATCCCCACAGGAACAAAGGTTGCGGTCGCGGCTACCATCAGTACGTTTACGGCGCTTATGATTTTTGGTTTTGCGGTATTTGGAGGTGGAACATTGCTTGGCATCAAAAATATACATGATGACCGAAAGCTTAGCCGCAGGATGAAAGAGAAGCGTGCACAGAGACTTAAGGATATGCAGATGACCGAGGAGGAGTTCCGGGAGCTTGTAGAAAAAAAGAAGCAGCAGAAAAGCCGCAAAAAAACGTAGTTTGCTATTGACAGAGAGACTGCATAAGAACTATAGTTAAGCAAAGCTTATACATTTACATTTTAACGGAATATTTAAGCAGGCAAGGACGCCGGTGTGGTTACGCATCGATGTGCTTGCCTGCTTTTTTTTGCTTTCATGGACTCCATATTATATCAAACATATCTATATGTTATGCCGTTCGGGAGATATCGACAAGCTTTGATAACTGTTTGTTATAGAAAGACATAATAAATAAATTTTCCGTTAATACTTGCAAAATTTCATGTGCATGGTAAAATGAAGCAAATGTTTGCATTAGGCATACAAATGTATCTACTGTGCAAACAGAAGGAGGGAATGTTATGAATATGAAAAAAATCGTAGCTCTGGGCATGACAGCGGCCATGGCGCTGAATCTTGCTGCCTGCGGAAGCTCTTCCTCGGGAAGCGCAGCCTCTGGCGCAGCAGCTTCCAAATCCGCATCCGGAGATAAAGTCATCAAAATTGGTGTTTTTGAGCCGACCACAGGCGAGAACGGCGGCGGCGGTTTCCAGGAGGCGCTGGGCATCCGTTACGCCAATCAGACACATAAAACAGTCAAGATTGGTGACGATGAATATACCATTGAGCTCGTTGAGGTAGATAACAAGTCTGATAAGACGGAGGCTGTCAATGCAGCCAACAAGCTGATGGGAGAGAAGGTTTCCGGCGTCATCGGCTCCTATGGCTCCGGCGTTTCCATTGCCGCTGGTCAGATTTTTGCAGATGCCAAGGTTCCGGCTGTTGGAGCATCCTGCACCAATCCGCAGGTTACAGAGGGAAATGATTATTATTTCCGTGTCTGCTTCCTTGACCCGTTCCAGGGTACAGTAATGGCTAACTATGCAATGCAAAATGGCTATAAGACCGCAGCAGTTCTTACACAGCTTGGCGATGATTATTCCTCCGGTCTTGGATCCTTCTTTAAGACTGCATTTACAAATCTTGGCGGAACCATCGCGGATGAGGAGCAGTTCCAGACTAATCAGACAGATTTCAAGGCGGTGCTTACCAATATCAAGGCGGCAAATCCGGATATAATTTTTGCGCCGTCTTCCATTACGACAGCACCGCTGATTATCAAGCAGGCAAGAGAGCTTGGCATCACGTCCCTGATTGCAGCGGGAGATACATGGGAGAACTCGACCATTATCGAGAATGCAGGTGATTCTGCCGAGGGTGTTGTTCTTTCAACCTTCTTTGATGAAGCAGAGCCTGCCAACGATGAAGCGAAATCGTTTATTGAGGGATTTAAGCCTTACCTTAAGGACAATAAGCAGGATGAAATCATTCCGGCAGTATCGGCACTTGGCTATGATGCATACCTTGCTCTCTACAATGCCATTGAGGCAGCTCAGTCCACAGATGGAGAGAAAATCAAGGACGCTCTTAAGGATGTCAAGTTTGATGGTGTAACCGGGTCTATCTCCTTTGATGAAAACGGCGATGCTAAAAAGAATATGGCATTTATCAAGACCATTGAAAAGGGCCAGTTCAAGTTCCTGACCACAACCACGATTGACGGCTGATCCATAAGCTTACGCTTTGCTTGAGAGGGGAACGTACCTTCCGGGGACGGTCCCCTCTCTGATGTATAAAGGAGCATCTACTATGTCATTGACTACATTCCTGCAGCAGTGTCTGACAGGCATTTCTCTCGGAGGTGCCTATGCGCTGATCGCCATTGGCTATACCATGGTATACGGCATTCTCCGACTCATCAATTTTGCGCATGGAGACATTTTTATGATGGCCGGCTATTTTATGATTTTTGCTATGGCCTCCATGCCCTGGTTTATTGCTGTTCCCTTTGTGCTGCTTGTGACAACGGTACTGGGCGTGGGGATTGAGAGAGTGGCATATAAGCCGCTGCGTTCCGCTCCGAGGATGTCCGTCATGATTTCCGCGATTGGTGTTTCCTACCTACTGCAGAATCTCGCAACGTATCTTTTTACGGCGCTTCCGATGGCATATCCGGAGATTCCGGGACTTAAAAAAATCTTTAAGATCGGCGGTCTGTCCGCGTCATTTGTTACATTTTTTACACCTGTACTGACGATTGTGCTGGTATATCTCCTGATTACCCTGATCCATCACACCAAGATGGGCATGGCGATGCGCGCAGTCTCCAAGGATTACGAGACGGCAGCGCTGATGGGCATTGATATAAACCGTACCATTTCCTTTACTTTTGCAATCGGTTCTCTGCTTGCAGCAATCGGTTCCATCCTGTATTTCACGGACCGTATGACGGTATTTCCGTTTTCCGGCTCGCTTCCGGGACTTAAGTGCTTTGTGGCAGCAGTTTTTGGCGGTATTGGTTCGATCCCCGGCGCTGTTGTCGGCGGATTTGTCCTTGGCATGGGTGAGACTGCCCTTGTAGCTGCAGGATACTCTACCTTCTCGGATGCATTTACCTTTGTGGTGCTGATCATTATCCTGCTCGTACGCCCGACCGGACTGTTTGGCGAGAAGACCACAAACAAGGTCTAAGGAGGTATGATATATGAAGTATGACTTTTCAAGAAAAAAGAAAAGAGACGCGGTACTGGATCTTTTGCTGATCGCCGTTGTGCTGGGGATCTGCGGATTTCTCGAAGCCAATAAGTATAATTACAGCTATGCCATATCTATCATAGAACGATCCATGATTTATGCGGTAGTCGCAGTTTCCATGAATCTTGTGAATGGCTTTACCGGATTGTTTTCACTGGGACAGGCGGGCTTTATGGCTTTGGGAGCCTATGTTACCGCGATCCTGACGATCCCTGTAAGTCAGAGACCTTCTGTTTACTACATCTCAGGTATTAATCCTCTTATCGCCAATCTCTCGGCGCCGATTACACTGGCTCTGATCCTGGGAGGACTTGTGGCGGCAGCCTGTGCCGCACTGATCGGTATCCCTGTGCTAAGGCTTAAGTCCGATTATCTTGCCATTGCCACCCTGGGCTTTGCTGAGATTATACGCGCACTGATTGCAGCGCCGATGATGGACACGATCACAAACGGTTCCTATGGGCTGAAGTCTATCCCGGGCTTCTCCAGTATTTTCCAGGTGCTGATTCTGACCGTAGTTTCCATCGGACTGATGGTGCTGCTGATCAATTCCTCCTATGGCAGAATGTTTAAGGCAGTCCGTGAGGATGAAATAGCTGCGGAGGCGATGGGTATCAACCTTTTCCATACAAAGGAATTGTCCTTTGTGATTTCCTCTTTTTTTGCGGGAATCAGCGGAGGTATGCTTGCAATGTTTATGAGATCCATAGATTCTAAGACATTCCAGGTTTCTCTTACCTATGATATCCTTTTAATTGTAGTCATCGGCGGAATCGGATCTGTGACAGGCTCCGTACTTGGAGCATTTGTGGTTACAGCCGGACGTGAGCTGCTCCGCTTCTTTGATGAGCCGCTGACGGTGGCAGGGGTCAGCATCCCGTTGTTCCGCCCCGGCTTCCGTATGGTTATTTTTTCGATTCTTCTGATGGTAGTGGTCCTTTTTTACTCCCGTGGTCTGATGGGGACCAATGAGTTCAGTTGGGATGGAATATTTGGATTTTTCCGACGGAAACGGAAAGCAGTAAAGGCGGAGGGCAGATAAGATGAATGAAGTCAAGGAAAATGTCCTCAAAATGGAAAATGTTGTCATGCAGTTTGGCGGTGTAACTGCAATTGATGGGCTTTCGCTTGAGGTTAATAGGGGAGAGATTGTGGCACTCATCGGTCCGAATGGTGCCGGCAAGACCACTGCATTTAACTGTATCACCGGTATTTATCAGCCAACGTCCGGCGTTGTCAGCTTTAAGGGAGAGAATTTAAAAGGGAAGTCTCCGGATTGCATTACAAGACTTGGAATCGCTCGTACGTTCCAGAACATCCGGCTGTTTTCCAATCTGACGGTATTTGATAACGTACTGATTGCCAAGCATCTGAGAGCACATGATAATGTTTTTACGGCAACGCTCCGTCTGAACCTTAAGGAGGAGGACCGCATGCGCCGGGAAACAGAAAAGCTTTTAAGAGAGCAGGATCTCTATGAGCTCAAGGATGAGATCGCATCCTCTCTGCCTTATGGTCTGCAGCGCAGATTGGAAATTGCAAGAGCCCTTGCGACATCTCCGGAGCTTCTGCTGCTGGATGAGCCTGCGGCGGGTATGAATCCGCAGGAGACACAAGAGCTCACGGATTTTATAGTAAAAATTCGTGACCAGTATCATCTGACTGTCTTTATGATTGAGCATCACATGGACCTGGTTATGCAGATCTCGGAAAGAATATATGTACTTAACTTCGGTAAACTGATTGCACAGGGCAGCTCTGAGGAGATTCAGAACAATCCGGAGGTTATCGAAGCGTATCTTGGAGGTTCGGAAGATGCTTAAGGTAGATAACTTAAAAATTAATTACGGCGGCATAGAGGCTGTAAAGGGAATCTCCTTTGAGGTTCCGGATCAATCGATCGTAACGCTGATCGGTGCCAATGGAGCCGGCAAGTCCTCGACCCTCCGGGCGATTGCGGGACTCGTTAAGGCAAGCGGAGGCAGTATTTCCTTTGATGGAGAGGACATCACTTCGCTTCCAACGGCAAAACGTGTGGCAAAAGGTATCACGCTGTGTCCTGAGGGCAGACATGTGTTCCCGGATATGACGGTGCTGGAAAACATTAAGATCGGTGCATATCTCCGTAACGATAGTCTGGAAGAGGATATCCAGAGGGTATACAAGCTCTTTCCGCGGCTTGAGGAGCGGCACTGGCAGCTTGCGGGGACACTCTCCGGAGGCGAGCAGCAGATGCTTGCGGTTGCCCGGGGGCTTATGTCAAACCCTAAAATCCTGATGCTGGATGAGCCGTCGCTGGGACTGGCGCCGATTATTGTGCAGGAGATCTTTAATATCATTAAGAGGATTAACCAGGAGCAGGGCATTACGGTTCTTTTGATTGAACAGAATGCCAACATGGCGCTGAAGGTCGCAGACAGGGCATATGTTATGGAAACCGGCAGCATCACAATGACAGGCACCGGTGCAGAGCTGCTTGCCAATGACGAGATTCAGGCAGCTTATCTTGGCAGAAAAAAATGAAGCTGTAAAAATCATTTCGTAGAACCTTAGCTTTCTAAGCTGATCTTATTAGGAGATCGTATTTAGGTCATTATTTATTATAGAAGCCATGTACTGCATATATATGCGGTGCATGGCTTATTTTATGTATAATGTTCCATATAGTATACATTTTGGAATTTCCTTGATAGCATAGGTCGGTTTATGATATGATATGAAAAATCTCAGAGAGGTAATGAAATGAAATTTACAAAAATGCAGGGTTGTGGAAACGACTATGTGTATGTTAATTGCTTCTCGGAACAGGTTACAGACCCTTCCAGTCTCGCTAGACGGATTGCCGATCGGCATTTCGGTGTCGGAGGAGATGGTCTGATTCTGATTGAGCCGTCTGATAGGGCAGATGCATATATGCATATGTTTAATTTAGACGGATCCGAGGGAAACATGTGTGGCAATGGCATTCGCTGTGTTGCAAAATATATTTATGATCACGGTTTGATTGCCGCAGATCGTACAACAGCAGTAATAGATACCAAATCAGGGCTTAAGAACATCGAGCTGTTTACAGAAAATGGAAAAATGATCAGTGCAGCAGTGGACATGGGGCAGGCAAAGCTTACAAGTGAGCTCCCGGAAAGGATCACTGTGAGAGGCATGGACCTCGTTTTTATTGGCATTGATGTGGGAAATCCCCACGCTGTTTATTTTCTGGAAGACAATAAAGCGCTCGGTGTTTCGGAAGTCTCTGATTTGGATTTTCTTTTATATGGCAAAGATTTTGAGGAGCATAAGCGCTTTCCGGATAAGGTGAACTCGGAGTTTATCCGTGTGATCAGTCGGAGAGAGATTGATTTCCGAGTCTGGGAGCGGGGCTCCGGAGAAACGCTGGCATGTGGTACAGGAGCTACGGCTGCGGTAGCCGCGGGCTGTATGGCAGGTAAGCTGGACAGGGATCAGGAGGTGCTGGTGCATCTCCGGGGAGGAGATCTCAGCATCCGCTATATTTCAGACAACGGACACTGCATCATGACAGGACCGGCAGTAGAGGTTTTTGCAGGAGATTTTCCACTGTAATTAAGTAAAGTAGAGACAGTTGATCTTGTTATAAAGGAGAAAAAGAATGGATGCATTTCTGATACTGGAGGATGGAACTGTTTTTAAGGGGACATCGATCGGCGCGGAAAAGGAGGTCATTTCCGAGGTAGTATTTAACACCTCGATGACCGGATACCTTGAGGTGCTGACAGATCCGTCTTATGCAGGACAGGCGGTGGTTATGACCTATCCCCTGATCGGTAATTACGGAATCTGCACAGAGGATATGGAGTCTGCCCATCCATGGCCGGATGCATATATTGTGAGAGAGCTTTCCCGTATGCCGAGCAACTGGAGATCTGAAAATACCATTCAGAATTTCCTGAAAAAATATGAGATTCCCGGGATTGCCGGCATTGATACCCGGGCGCTTACAAAGCTTTTGAGAGATAAGGGGACCATGAATGGTATGATCACTACAAAGCGCTATCATGGGGATGCGCTTCTGCCTGTCCTGGAAAAAATCCGTGCATATCAGGTACGTGGGGTTGTGATGAAGACCACAACCAGGGAAGTATATGCCGCGCAGGCACAGAATCCGGATGGCAGCCGGTATACAGGTGAGAAAGAGCCGAAGCGGGTGGCATTTCTGGATGTAGGAGCAAAGCGGAACATTATACGTTCGCTGCAGCGGCATGGCTGTGATGTGACGGTATATCCGGCAGATACGCCTGCGGAGGTGATTCTCGGCAGTAATCCGGATGGCATTATGATTTCCAATGGTCCGGGGGATCCAAAGGAGAATACTGGTATCATCAGAGAAATCCGGAAGCTTTATGAATCAGACGTGCCGATTTTTGCTATATGTCTCGGACATCAGCTGATGGCACTTGCCACGGGTGCGGATACCTATAAACTGAAATATGGTCACCGTGGAGGTAACCATCCTGTCAAGGATCTTGCCAGCGGGCGTGTGTATATCAGCTCGCAGAACCATGGGTATGCTGTGGATCCTGCCTCCCTTAATCCGGAGATCGCAAAAGTGGCGTTTGTCAATGTCAATGACGGGACCAACGAAGGCCTTAGCTATGTAGGTAAAAATATTGTGACTGTGCAGTACCATCCGGAAGCTTGTCCCGGACCGAGAGACTCGGGATATCTTTTTGATCAATTTATCAGCATGATGGAGGCAAACTGAGTATATGAGAGATGCAAGTATTAAAAAGGTTCTGATCATTGGCTCTGGTCCGATTGTCATTGGACAGGCAGCGGAGTTTGATTACGCAGGCACCCAGGCATGCCGCTCTCTTAAAGAGGAGGGCGTTGAGGTTGTTCTGCTCAATTCCAATCCTGCAACCATCATGACGGACAAGGATATCGCGGATCACGTGTATATTGAACCACTGACACTTGAGGTTGTGGAAAAGGTTATCGAGCTCGAGAAGCCCGACTCGATTCTGCCGACCATGGGAGGTCAGGCAGGGCTGAATCTGGCGATGGCACTGGACGAGGCTGGATTTCTCAAGTCTCATAATGTACGTCTGATCGGTACTACCGCTCTGACCATCAAAAAGGCAGAGGATCGTCTCATGTTTAAGGAGACCATGGAAAAGATCCATGAGCCGGTTGCTCCGTCAGAGGTGGTGCACTCCGTTGAGGATGGTATCCGTGTGGCGGAGTCTATCGGATATCCGGTGGTACTGCGTCCTGCATACACGCTGGGTGGATCCGGCGGTGGTATCGCAGCGGATCGGGAGGAGTGCCAGGAAATCCTGGAAAATGGTCTACGTCTCTCCCGCGTGCATGAGGTTCTGGTGGAAAAAAGCATTGCCGGCTGGAAGGAAATCGAGTATGAGGTTATGCGCGATGGTGCAGGTAATGTAATCACGGTCTGCAACATGGAAAACCTGGATCCGGTTGGCGTGCATACAGGGGATTCCATTGTCGTTGCACCTTCTCAGACCCTGTCGGATAAGGAATACCAGATGCTTCGTACCTCGGCACTTAACATCATTTCCGAGCTGGGAATCACTGGAGGCTGTAACGTTCAATACGCCCTTAATCCGGAGAGCTTTGAATATTGTGTCATTGAGGTGAACCCCAGAGTTTCCAGATCCTCGGCGCTTGCTTCCAAGGCAACAGGCTATCCGATTGCCAAGGTTGCAGCTAAAATTGCGCTGGGATATACGCTGGATGAGATTAAAAACGCAGTTACGGGCAAGACCTTTGCGGCATTTGAACCTATGCTTGACTATGTGGTGGTCAAGATGCCACGGCTTCCGTTTGATAAATTTATCACTGCCGATCATATCCTCGGCACACAGATGAAGGCAACCGGAGAGGTTATGGCGATCGCCAACAACTTTGAGGGCGGACTGATGAAGGCAATCCGCTCACTTGAGCAGCACGTGGACTCTCTGTTGTCCTATGATTTCTCGGAGCTTGACGACCATGATCTTCATAAAATGCTGCATCATGTGGATGACCGGCGGATCTGGGTCATTGCGGAGGCGTTACGCAGAGGCTGGAGCTACTCGGAAATCCATGAGATTACCAAAATTGACGAATGGTTTATCGATAAGCTTAAGATCATTGTTGAGATGGAACAGCGGCTCCATGAGGAGTCCATGAATGAAACTCTGTTGAGAGAAGCCAAGAGGATGGAGTTCCCGGATAATGTGATTGCCCGTCTTACAGGCTATACGGAGGAGGAAATCCATGACTTCCGTGAGCAGTGGAATATTCATGCCGCATTCAAAATGGTAGATACCTGTGCAGCGGAATTTGAAGCGGAAACGCCGTACTACTACAGTGTTTTCGGATCTGAAAACGAGTCAACAGGAGCCTTCCGTGATCCATCCAAGCATAAGAAGGTGCTGGTGCTCGGGTCCGGACCAATCCGGATTGGACAGGGTATCGAGTTTGACTTCTGCTCTGTTCATAGTACATGGCAGTTTAAGAGAGAGGGCTATGAGACGATTATCATCAATAATAACCCCGAGACTGTCTCAACCGATTTTGATATTGCGGATAAGCTCTATTTTGAACCGCTGACTCCGGAGGATGTACGGAATGTTGTCGACATCGAGCATCCGGATGGCGCAGTGGTACAGTTCGGCGGTCAGACAGCCATCAAACTTGCCAATGCACTGGAAAAAATGGGTGTGCCGATCCTCGGAACGCAGCAGGATGACGTGGATGCGGCAGAGGACCGGGAGAGATTTGATGAGATCCTCCAGGAAACAGGATGCCAGCGCGCAGCAGGACACACGGTATTTACTGCAGAGGAGGCAAAGAAAGCAGCGCACGAGCTGGGATATCCGGTACTTGTGAGACCATCTTATGTTTTAGGTGGAGCAGGCATGCGTATTGCGATAAGCGACCAGGATATTGATGAATATATCGGAGAAATCAACCAGATTGCGCAGGAGCATCCGATTCTCGTCGACAAATATATCCGGGGCACAGAGC